>NZ_JBIQNC010000039.1:19947-29054 GCF_044462705.1 Xenophilus sp. | reverse complement strand
CTGGCGGCCGGGCTTGACCACCCAGGCCTCGCACTCCAGCCAGTCGCCGCGCGCGCCGCGCAGCAGGTTCACCTTGAACTCGGCGGTCAGCACCAGCAGCCCCTCCGGCGCCTGGACCTGCGCCGCCGCACCCATGCTGTGGTCGGCCATGGCGGCCATCACGCCGGCATGCACCACGCCGCTGTGCTGGCGGTGGCGCGGCTGCAGGTCGATGCGGGTGTGCACGCGGCCGTCGTCGCCCAGGCCGGTCGCCTGCACGCCCAGGTCGACCATGAAGGGGGCGCTGGCGAAGAAGCGCTGCAGGGTCGGCAGGTCGATCTTCACGGGGCGCTCCCTTCCCGGCCTGCTGCGATCTCAGAGCACCTCGAACACGCCGGCCGCGCCCATGCCGCCGCCGATGCACATCGTCACCACCACCTTCTTCGCGCCGCGGCGCTTGCCTTCGATGAGCGCATGGCCGGTCAGGCGCTGGCCGCTCACGCCGTAAGGGTGGCCCACCGCGATGGCGCCGCCGTTCACGTTCAGCCGGTCGGCCGGGATGCCCAGCTTGTCGCGGCAGTAGAGCACCTGCACGGCGAAAGCCTCGTTCAGCTCCCACAGGTCGATGTCGCCGACCTTCAGGCCCAGGTTCTTGAGCACCTTGGGCACCGCGAAGACGGGGCCGATGCCCATCTCGTCCGGCTCGCAGCCGGCCACGGCGAAGCCCAGGAAGCGGCCCAGGGGCTTCAGGCCCTTGCGCTCGGCGTACTTCTCGTGCACCACCACGCAGGCGCCGCCGCCGTCGGAGAACTGGCTGGCGTTGCCGGCCGCGATCAGGCCGCCGGGCAGCGCCGGCTTGATGCCGCTGATGCCTTCCTTGGTGGTGCCGGGGCGGATGCCCTCGTCGTTCTCCACCGTCACCTCCTTGGTGATCAGGCCGAGCTGCGCGTCGGCCACGCCGGCCAGCACGGTGATGGGGGCGATCTCGTCCTTGAACAAGCCCGCCTTCAGGGCCGCCTCGGCCTTCTGCTGGCTGGCGGCGCCGTACTCGTCCATGGCGTCGCGGCCGATGTGGTAGCGCTTGGCCACCTGCTCGGCGGTCTGCAGCATGCTCCAGTAGATCTCGGGCTTGTGCTTGACCAGCCAGGGGTCGGCCAGCATGTGCTTGTTCATCTCGTTCTGCACGCAGGAGATGCTCTCCACGCCGCCGGCGACGTAGACCTCGCCCTCGCCCGCGATGACGCGCTGCGAGGCCATGGCGATGGTCTGCAGGCCCGAGGAGCAGAAGCGGTTGACCGTCATGCCCGAGGTGGTGACGGGCAGGCCGGCGCGCAGCGCGATCTGACGCGCGATGTTGGCGCCGGTGGCGCCTTCGGGGTTGGCGCAGCCCATGATCACGTCGTCGACCTCGGCGCCGTCGATGCCGGCGCGCTGCACCGCGTGCTGCACGGCGTGGCCGCCCAGCGTGGCGCCGTGGGTCATGTTGAAGGCGCCCTTCCAGCTCTTGGCGAGCGGGGTGCGGGCGGTGGAAACGATCACGGCGCTGGTCATGGTGTCTTCCTCTGGAAAAAGTCGGGGGATGCGGGTTACTGGGGCTGCGCGGTGCCGCGCAGCAGCTGCTGGTAGAAGCGGATCATGTCGCCGTAGCCGGCGACGGACAGGCGCTCGTCGGTGCCGTGGAAGCGCCCCAGGTCCTCGCCCTTCACGCGGATCGGCGAGAAGCGGTAGACCGCGTCGCTCACCAGCGTCATGTGGCGCGAGTCGGTGGCGGCGGTCATCAGGCCGGGCGCCACGGCGGCGTCGGGGAAGACCTCGCGCACGGTGCGCTCGATGGCCCTGTAGCCGGCGCTGTCGGTCGGCGAGACGGGCGACGGCTCGGAGTTGCCCGGGTAGCGCTTGACCTGGATGGCTTCGTTGCCGAGCGCCTTCTTCAGGTGCGCCTCGACGCCGTCGATGGTGTCGCCGGGCAGCACGCGGAAGTTCACCGCGGCCTCGGCCCGGCCGGGCAGCACGTTGTCCTTGTTGCCGGCGCGCACGATGGTCAGCGCGGTGGTGGTGCGCAGCATGGCGTTGCTGCTGGGGCTCTTCTCCAGTTGCGACTGCACCAGCGGGCCGGTGAGCCACAGGTTGGACAGCATCACGCGGTTGAAGGGGCTCATCTCCGGCGCCAGCGTGCCGAACATGTCGGCCGCGATGCCGCGGATGCCGCCCGGCATGGGCGTGGCCTCCAGGCGCGCGAGGGCGGCGCTCATCTGGCCGATGGCACTGTGGCGCGGCGGCATCGACGAATGGCCGGGCGCGGCGTCGAGCGAGAGGAAGAAGGTGGCGTAGCCTTTCTCGGCCAGGCCGATCAGCGCCGCCGGCTTCGTCAGGCCGGGCAGCACGCCGTCGAGCACCAGCAGGCCCTCGTCGAGCACCCAGGCCAGCTTCACGCCGCGCGACTTGAGCAGCTCGGCGATGGGCTGCGCGCCGCGCAGGCCGCTCACCTCCTCGTCGTCGCCGAACACGAAGTAGACGGTCTGGCGCGGCCGGAAGCCCTCGGCCAGCAGCGATTCCACGGCCTCGAGCTGGGCCATCAGGTTGCCCTTGTCGTCCATCGTGCCGCGGCCCCAGATGAAGCCGTCCCGGATGACGCCGGCGAAGGGGTCCACGCTCCAGGCCTTCTCGGTGCCGGGCGCGATGGGCACCATGTCCTGGTGCGCCATCAGCGCCACGGGCGCCGCCGCCGGATCGCTGCCGGCCCAGGTGTAGAGCAGCGCATGGCGGCCTACCACCTCGCGCTGGAGCGTGGCATGGACCTTGGGAAACTGCTGCGCCAGGTAGGCGTGCAGCTTCTCGAACTCGGCGCCGTTGGCGGCCGGGTCGTCCAGCGCCGAGACCGTGCGCAAGCGGATCGCGCCGGCCAGCCGCTCGGCGGCGGCCTGCACGTCCAGCCGCAGCGGCGGCGCCGGCGCCACGGCCACCTGCCGCGAAGGCTGGCGCCAGGTGTTCACCGCCAGCGCCGCGGCCAGCGCCACGAGCACCAGCAGCAGGCCGAGGAAGATGCGCTTGATCACGGCGGGGCTTCGATGCTCAGGAGAAGCTCTTGCCTTCGGCCACCAGCTTCCGGATCAGCGGCGCCGGCTCCCAGAACTTCGCGTCGTCGTGCGGGTTGCGCGCGAAGCGCTTCATCGCCTCGGCCACGTTGTACAGCCCCACCTGGCTGGCGTAGTGCATCGGGCCGCCGCGGTGCATCGGGAAGCCGTAGCCCGTGAGGTACACCATGTCGATGTCGCCCGCCTTGCTGGCGATGCCGTCCTCCAGGATGTGCGCGCCTTCGTTGACCAGCGAGAACACCAGGCGCTGCACGATCTCCTCGTCGCTGATCTTGCGCGGGGTGATGCCCAGCTCCTTGCGGTGCTCCTCGATCATCTTGTCGACCAGCTCGCTCGGGATGGCGTCGCGCTTGCCGGGCTGGTAGTCGTACCACCCTGCCCCGGTCTTCTGGCCGAAGCGGCCCAGCTCGCACAGCTTGTCGGCCGTGCGGCTGTACTTCATGTCGGGCTGCTCCACGGCGCGGCGCTTGCGGATGGCCCAGCCGATGTCGTTGCCGGCCAGGTCGCCCATGCGGAACGGGCCCATCGCGAAGCCGAACTTCTCGATCGCCTTGTCCACCTGCTGCGGCGTAGCGCCCTCGTCGAGCAGGAAGCCGGCCTGGCGGCTGTACTGCTCGATCATGCGGTTGCCGATGAAGCCGTCACACACGCCCGAGACCACCGCCGTCTTCTTGATCTTCTTGGCGAGCTGCATCACGGTGGCCAGCACGTCCTTGGCGGTTTCCTTGCCGCGCACCACCTCCAGCAGCTTCATCACGTTGGCCGGGCTGAAGAAGTGCATGCCGACCACGTCCTGCGGGCGCTTGGTGAAGGCGGCGATCTTGTCCACGTCCAGCGTCGAGGTGTTGGAGGCCAGGATGGCGCCCTTCTTGGCCACCGCGTCCAGTTGCTTGAACACCTTCTCCTTGACGCCCAGCTCCTCGAACACGGCCTCGATGACGAGGTCGCAGTCCTTCAGGTCGTCGTAGCTCAGGGTGGTCTTCAGCAGCGCCATGCGCTCTTCGTACTTGTCCTGCTTGAGCTTGCCCTTCTTGACCTGGGCCTCGTAGTTCTTCTTGATGGTGGCAATGCCGCGGTCCAGCGCTTCCTGCTTCATCTCCAGGATGGTCACCGGGATGCCGGCGTTCAGGAAGTTCATGCTGATGCCGCCGCCCATGGTGCCGGCGCCGATCACGCCCACCGTCTTGATGGCGCGCACGGGCGTGTCTTCCGGCACGTCGGGGATCTTGCTGGCGGCGCGCTCGGCCATGAACAGGTGGCGCAGCGCGGCCGACTCGGGGGTCATCATCAGCGCCAGGAAGATCTCGCGCTCCTTTGCCATGCCTTGGTCGAACTTCAGCTGCGTGGCGGCCTGCACCGCCTCCACGCACTTGAGCGGCGCCGGGAAGTTCTTCGACATGCCGCCCACCATGTTCTTCGCGAACTGGAAGTAGGCATCGCCCTGCGGATGCCTGCACGGCAGGTTGCGCACCAGCGGCAGGTCGCCGCCACCCTGCCCATGCTTTGCCGCCACCTCGCGGGCAAAGGCCAGGGCCTCGTCCATCAGCGACTCCGGCGAGGCCGCCAGCTTGTCGAACAGCTTCTGGCCCGGCGCCTTGGCCAGCAGCTCGCTCTTGACCGGCTGGCCGCTGACGATCAGGTTCAGCGCCGCCTCCACGCCCAGCACGCGCGGCAGGCGCTGCGTGCCGCCGGCGCCGGGGATCAGGCCCAGCTTGACCTCGGGCAGCGCGACGCTGGTGCCCGGCGCGGCCACGCGGTAGTGGCAGCCCAGCGCCAGTTCCAGCCCGCCGCCCATGCAGATGGAGTGGACGGCCGCCACGACCGGCTTGGTGGACGCCTCCAGCGCCAGGATGACCGACAGCAGGTTCGGGTCCTGCAGCGCCTTGGGCGAGCCGAACTCCTTGATGTCCGCGCCGCCCGAGAAGGCCTTGCCCGCGCCCGTGAGCACGATGGCCTTCACCGCCGCGTCCGCCAGCGCCTTCGACAGGCCGTCGGTGATGCCGACGCGCGTCGAGAGGCCCAGCCCGTTGACCGGCGGGTTGCTCATGGTGATCACGGCCACGTCGCCGTGCACTTTGTATTCAGCGGTCATGCTGCGTTCCTTTGGAAGATGGAAGAAAGATGGCGGAAAACCGGGGCCCGGCGACATGCCGGCGGCGCCCTCCGGCGCCGCTGCAGTCTCCAAAAAAGCACGAGTGTTCTTTTTCCGGGCATTCTAGGCATTTCACCCGTGCCCACAATGCCGGCGCAGTCGCTGGAGGGACAAGCGCCCGCAGGCGCTGCCGTGGATCAGACCTCCAGCCACTCCTTGCGCGTGGCGGCATCGGCGCGCAGGCCGTCGGGCGTGCCGTCGAAGACGATGCTGCCGTGGCCCATCACCAGCGCGCGGTCGGAGATGTGCATGGCGATGGTCAGCTTCTGCTCGATCAGCAGCACCGAGATGCCCCGGTTCTTCAGCGCCTTGAGGTACTCGCCCACCAGTTCCACGATCTTGGGCGCTAGGCCCTCGGTCGGCTCGTCGATGATGATCAGGTCCGGGTCGCCCATCAGCGTGCGGCACAGCGTCAGCATCTGCTGCTCGCCGCCGGAGAGCACGCCGGCCTCGGTGTGCTGGCGCTCCTTCAGGCGCGGGAACATGGTGTACATGTCGTCGAAGCCCCAGCGGCTGCCCTTGCCGCTGCCCTTCTGGCCGAGCAGCAGGTTCTGGTGCACCGTCAGCCGCGGGAAGACCTCTCGGTTCTCGGGTACATATCCGATGCCCAGGTGGGCGATCTCGTAGGCCTTGCGGCGCAGGATGTCCTGGCCCTTCCAGTGCACGTCGCCCTCGGCATGCACCAGGCCCATGATGGCCTTGGCGGTGGTCGAGCGGCCCGAGCCGTTGCGCCCAAGCAGCGCCACGATCTCGCCCGGGTTGACGGCGAACGACACGCCGTGCAGCACGTGGCTCTTGCCGTAGTAGGCGTGCAGGTCCTGGATCTTCAGCATCAGTGTCCCCCTCCTTGCGCGTCGGCCACCGGCGAGCCGAGATACGCCTCCTGCACGCGCGCGTTGGCGCGCACGGCGTCCGGCGTGTCGAAGGCGATCACTTCGCCGTAGACCACCACCGCGATCTTGTCGGCCAGGCCGAACACCACGCCCATGTCGTGCTCCACCGTCAGCAGCGTCTTGCCCACCGTCACCTCGCGGATCAGGTTGATGAAGTGCGCCGTCTCCGTCTTGCTCATGCCGGCGGTCGGCTCGTCCAGCAGGATCACGTTGGCGCCGCCGGCGATGGTGATGCCGATCTCCAGCGCGCGCTGCTCGGCGTAGGTGAGGTTCATCGCCAGCACGTCGCGCTTGCGCGCCAGGCCGACCTGCTGCAGCAGCGTCTCGGCCCGCTCGTTGGCGTCGTGCAGCCGCGAGAGGAAGCGCAGGAAGGTGTAGCGGTAGCCCAGGCTCCACAGCACGCCGCAGCGCAGGTTCTCGAACACGCTCAGCTTGGGGAAGATGTTGGTGATCTGGAAGCTGCGCGACAGGCCCTTGCGGTTGATCTCGTAGGGCGGCAAGCCGTCAATGCGCTCGCCGCCCAGTAGCACCTCTCCGCTGGAGGGATGCAGGCGCCCGCTGATGAGGTTGAACAGCGTGGACTTGCCGGCGCCGTTCGGGCCGATCACGGCGATGCGCTCCCCCTGCTGCACCGCCAGGTTGGCCCCGCGGATGATCTCGGTGCGCCCGAAGCTCTTGCGCAGGTCCTTCAGTTCGAGGGCGTAGGTCATGCCGTCATCTCCTTGCGCTTGATCTCGGCCTCGATCTCCTCCTGCGCCCGGCCCCAGACGCGCACGAAGCGGCGGCGCACCATTTCCATCAGCGCCCCGCCCACCACGGCCAGCGCGACGGCGCCGACCCAGGTGGCGGTGGAGGACGTGTCCAGTTCGCCGCCGAAGAAATGCACCTTCGGCCCCAGCGCCGCGTTGAGCTGGATGTGGTAGATCATCTCGACGATGGCGGCCAGGCCAACGACCATCAGCGCGCCCGTCACCAGCAGCCCGCCGTACAGGCCCCACAGGCGCTTGAACTTGCCGAAGGCGGCCACCCGCACGTTCATCATGATCAGGCTGGCGATGCCGCCCGGCGCGAACATCACCATGAACAGGAACACCAGGCCCAGGTACAGCAGCCAGGCCTTGCTCAGTTCCGACAGCAGGATCGACGCGAAGACCAGCAGCGCGGCGCCGATGATCGGGCCGAAGAACAGCGTCGCGCCGCCCAGGAAGGTGAACAGCAGGTAGCCGCCCGAGCGGATGGTGCTCAGGCTGTCGGCCGCGTTCACGATCTCGAAGTTGATCGCCGCCAGCCCGCCGCCGATGCCGGCGAAGAAGCCGGCGATGATGAAGGCGAAGTAGCGCACCCGCTGCGTGTTGTAGCCGATGAACTCCACCCGCTCCGGGTTGTCGCGCACGGCGTTCAGGATGCGGCCCAGCGGCGTGCCGGTGAAGGCGAACATCAGCGCCGTGCAGACGAAGCAGTACACGGCGATGAGGTAGTACACCTGGATCTGCGGGCCGAAGTCCCACCAGAGGAACTTGCCGTAGACGCGGTTGGTGGTGACGCCGCCCTCGCCGCCGAAGAAGCCCGGGAACATCAGCGCCATGGCCGCCACCAGCTCGCCCAGGCCCAGCGTGATCATGGCGAAGGTGGTGCCCGACTTCTTGGTCGTCACGTAGCCGAACAGCACCGCGAAGAAGGCGCCCGCCAGGCCGGCCACCACCGGGATCAGCACCAGCGGCACCGGCAGGCGGCCGTCGCTGGCCATGTTCATCGCGTGCACGGCGATGAAGGAGCCCAGCCCGGTGTAGACCGCGTGGCCGAAGCTCAGCATGCCGCCCTGCCCCAGCAGGATGTTGTAGGACAGGCAGATGATGATGAGGTAGCCGATCTGCGAGAGCATGGTCATCGCCAGGCTGCTGGTGAACACCAGCGGGGCGACGAGCAGCGCGATCGCGAACAGGGACCAGACGACGATCCGGCCGACGTTCATCGGCTTGAATCGGTACAGCTCGGCGGAAGTCGCGGCGGGCGTCATGGATGGGGTGGTGCTCATGGGTTCAGTCCTCCCGGGTTCCGAGCAGGCCGCGCGGCCGGAAGATCAGGATCAGCACCAGGAACAGGTACGGCAGGATGGGCGCGACCTGCGAGATGGTGAGCTTGAGCAGTTCGTAGCCGAAGGTCTGCTCGGTGACGGTGATGCCCAGGGCCTGCAGGCCGGTGGCGGCCGACTGGTCCATGGCGACGGCGAAGGTCTGGATCACGCCGATCAGCAGCGAGGCCAGGAAGGCGCCGCCCAGCGAGCCCATGCCGCCGACCACCACCACCACGAAGATGATGGAGCCGACCGAGGCGGCCATCGCCGGCTCGGTGACGTAGGTGTTGCCGCCGATCACGCCGGCCAGCCCGGCCAGCGCGGCGCCGCCGCCGAACACCAGCATGAACACGCGCGGCACGTTGTGGCCCAGCGCCTCCACCATCTCCGGGTGCTTGAGTGCCGCCTGGATCACCAGCCCGACGCGGGTGCGGGTGAGCAGCAGCCACACCGAGATGAGCATCAGCACCGCCACCAGCATGATGAAGGAGCGGGAACGGGGGAACTGGGTGCCGTAGATGGTGAACAGCGGGCCCTGCAGTTGCTCCGGCAGGCCGTAGGGCACGGTCGAGCGGCCCCAGACCAGCTGCACCAGCTCCAGGATGAGGTAGGACAGGCCGAAGGTCACCAGCAGTTCGGGCACATGGCCGAACTTGTGCACGCGCCGCAGGCTGTAGCGCTCGAAGGCCGCACCCAGCAGGCCCACCAGCAGCGGCGCGACGATCAGGGCCGGCCAGAAGCCGACCACGTTGGAAACGGCGTAGGCGAAATACGCGCCCAGCATGTAGAAGCTGGCGTGCGCGAAGTTGAGCACGCCCATCATGCTGAAGATCAGCGTCAGCCCCGAACTGAGCATGAACAGCAGCAGCCCGTAGCTGATGCCGTTGAGCAGCGAGATGAGAAAGAATTCCACG
>NZ_JBIQNC010000039.1:0-19847 GCF_044462705.1 Xenophilus sp. | reverse complement strand
GGCCGCTTCATCTGGCAGCTGGTCGGCGTGCTGGCCACGTAGGCGTCGTAGAACTTCACCGGCGCCAGCGTGTAGCCCGTGTTCTCGGGGCTGTAGGGGTACTTGGCGCTGGCCTTCTCCCAGCGCGTGATGTACAGGCCCTGCTGCAGCTGGTGGTCGGCCTTGCGCAGTTCCACGTCGCCGTTGAAGCTCTTGAACTTCATGCCCTCCAGCGTGGCGGCCACCTTGACCGGCTCGGTCGTCTTGGCCTTGGCGAAGGCTTCCGACAGCGCCTGGTACACCGTGTAGATGTCCAGCGTGTACATGTCGTCGTTGAAGCGCTTCTTGAACTCGTCGGCGTACTTCTGCATCTCGCCGCCCATGTTGTAGTGGCCGTAGGCGACCTGGTAGACCTTGCCGTCGGACGCCGCGCCCATGGCGGTGGGCGTGCCGGTGGTCACGGCGTAGTAGGTGAACCACTTGACGTTCAGGCCCGCGTCGTTGCCGGCCTTGATCAGCAGCGCCAGGTCGGAGCCCCAGTTGCCGGTGATGACCGTGTCGGCACCCGACTGCTTGATCTTGGCGATGTAGGGCGCGAAGTCGCGCACCTGTGCCAGCGGGTGCAGGTCGTCGCCGACGATCTGGACGTCGGGGCGCTTGGTCTTGAGGTTCTCCTTGGCGAACTTGCTGACCTGCTGGCCGTGCGAGTAGTTCTGGTTGATCAGGTAGACCTTCTTGATGTCCTGCTGCTCCTTCATGTAGGTGGTCAGCGCCTCCATCTTCATGGAGGTGTCGGCATCGAAGCGGTACTGCCAGTAGCTGCACTTGCTGTTGGTCAGGTCCGGGTCCACGGCGGCGTAGTTCAGGTAGAGCACTTCCTTGCCCGGGTTGCGGGCGTTGTGCTTTTCCAGCGCGTCGATGATCGCCAGCGCCGGGCCGGAGCCGTTGCCCTGCACGACGTAGCGCGCGCCCTGGTCCATGGCCGAGCGCAGTGCGGCAGTGGTCTCCTGCGGGCTGAGCTTGTTGTCGATGCCGATGACCTCGAACTTCACGCCCGCCGCGTTCTTGATGTTGAACTTCTCGGCGAAGAACTGGAAGGTCTTGAGCTGGTTGGTGCCGACGGCGGCCATCAGGCCCGAAAGCGGGTCGAGCCAGGCGATCTTGACGGTTTCACCCTTCTGAGCGAAGGCGCCGGTGCCGGTGGCGGCGACGAGGGCTGCGACGGTGAGTTTCAGAGCGAATTTCAAGCTGTGTCTCCTGTTCTTGAGGGCGATCGAAAAGCCGAATGAGCGTACAAGTCTTTGAGGGTCGAACGCTCAGGGAATGCCCGTACGCTGCGCCGCAGCAAGGCCGTTTCTATCACTCTGGCGACAGCACGAGCGGCGGTTGCTACCCACGGGTAGGAAGCGCCCGCCGGAGCGGGCGAAAAAAAGGCCGCGGACGCGGCCCTGGGTGCCCTGCCCGGCTCAGGCCAGGGAGGGCAGCTTGTAGTCTTTGAGCAGTTCACGCAGCTTGGTCTTGAGGATCTTGCCGGTGGCGCCCAGCGGGATGGCCTCGACGAACACCACGTCGTCCGGGATCTGCCACTTGGCGGTCTTGCCTTCGTAGAACTTGAGCAGCTCCTCGCGCGTGACCTCGGCGCCGGGCTTCTTGACCACGGCGACGATCGGCCGCTCGTCCCACTTGGGGTGGAACACCCCGATGCAGGCGGCCATCGCCACCGCCGGGTGCGCCACGGCGATGTTCTCGATGTCGATGGAGCTGATCCACTCGCCGCCGGACTTGATGACGTCCTTGCTGCGGTCGGTGATCTGCATGAAGCCGTCGGCGTCGATGGTGGCCACGTCGCCGGTGGGGAACCAGCCGTCGCCCTTCTCGTCCCTGACCAGCGGGTCGCCGCCCTCGCCCTTGAAGTACTCCTTGACGATCCAGGGGCCCTTGACCAGCAGGTCGCCGTAGGTCTTGCCGTCCCAGGCCAGCTCCTTGCCGTCGCCGCCCACGATCTTCATGTCCACGCCGAAGATCGCCCGGCCCTGCTTCAGGCGCAGCGCGAGTTGTTCCTCGGCGGGCAGCGACAGGTGTTTGTTCTTCAGCGTGCACAGGGTGCCCAGCGGGCTCATCTCCGTCATGCCCCAGGCGTGCAGCACGTCCACCCCGTACTGGTCGCGGAAGGCGTTGATCATGGCCGGCGGGCAGGCCGAGCCGCCGATCACGGTGCGGTTGAGGGTGTTGAACTTCAGGCCGTTGGCCTGCAGGTGGCCCAGCAGCATCTGCCAGACGGTGGGCACGCCGGCGGCGAAGGTGACCTTCTCGGCCTCGATCAGCTCGTAGACCGACTTGCCGTCCATCGCCGGGCCGGGGAACACCAGCTTGCAGCCCACCAGCGCGGCCGAGTACGGGATGCCCCAGGCGTTGACGTGGAACATGGGCACGACCGGCAGCACCGCGTCGCGCGCCGACAGGCACATCACGTCGGGCAGCGCGGCGGCGTAGGCATGCAGCGTGGTGGAGCGGTGGCTGTACAGCGCGGCCTTGGGGTTGCCGGTGGTGCCGCTCGTGTAGCACATGCTCGAGGCCGAGTTCTCGTCGAACACCGGCCAGTCGTAGGTGGCCGGCCGGCCGCCGATCCAGTCCTCGTAGCTGACCAGGCCGGGCACGCCGCTGTCGGCCGGCAGCTTGTCGGCGTCGCACAGGGCGACCCACTTCTTCACCGTGCCGCAGCGGGCGTGCACCGCCTGCACCAGCGGCAGGAAGGTGAGGTCGAAGCACAGGACCTGGTCCTCGGCATGGTTGGCGATCCAGGCGATCTGGTCGGGGTGCAGGCGCGGGTTGATGGTGTGCAGCACGCGGCCCGAGCCCGAGACGCCGTAGTACAGCTCCAGGTGGCGGTAGCCGTTCCAGGCCAGGGTGGCGACGCGGTCGGAGAAGGCCAGCTTCTCGGCGTCCAGCGCATGGGCCACCTGCCGGGCGCGCGCCGCGCAGTCGCGCCAGGTGTAGCGGTGGATGTCGCCCTCCACCCGGCGCGAGACGATCTCGCCGTCGCCGTTGTGGCGGTCGACGAACTCGATCAGGTTGGAAATCAACAGCGGGCGGTCTTGCATCAAACCCAGCATCTACAGGCTCCTTTTCTCCGTCATACAGCGGTTGGCAGTCATCGGCGATTCACGCAATCTTCGTGCGTTCGCACAATGACAGAAACCCGCAGTATCAGGGCAGCGATCTGTCGCCTGGAAGACGGCTGTGCGGCGCCTCATGGCACGCTGTTCTGCATCTGCGTCAGGCTCGCATCGAAGACGATCTGCCGCGGCCAGTTGGGCCAGGTCACGCCGAGGCCGGGGTGGTTCGGGTCGCCCGTGCGCGCGAAGGCGGCCAGGCTGCCGATCATGGCGTCCGACAGCGCCTCGCGCCCCGGCCGGTTCGCCGTGCTGTAGGCGAACGAGAACACGTTGGTGCCGAAGTTGTGGAAGAAGAACACCGTGTCCATCCCGTGCGTGGCGCCGTAGACGGTGTTGAAGGGCACCGGCTCCTGGCTCCAGTCGAAGCGGTAGTACCAGGTCTTCGTCGGCAGCTGCGCGGCGATCGAATCGATTTGCGCCGGCAGGCCGTTGAGGAAGATCAAGCTGGTGAGCTGGTCCGTCCTGGCCTTCCACCCGGTCGCCGGCGTGTCCACCGGCAGGAAGGCCGGGTTGATCAGGTCGGCCTCCGAGAGGCTGCCGGGCGCGTCGGGGTCGAAGTTGTACTGCAGGCCGAAGCGGTCGTAGTCGTTGGGCTTGAAGCCGCCGATCACGCCGCCGAAGAGCGTGCCTTCGTCGCGGGTGTTGCCGACGATCATGGGCACCTTGTTGAAGGTGCCACCCGCCACCACGGCGCGCGAGTCCACGGGGAGGATGCTGCCGTCCTCGATCGGCGCCGGCGAATTGCCCAGCAGCGGGTTCGCCAGCATGATCTCCACGAGCCTGTCGGCCGGCAGGCTGCGCAGGTAGCCGGCCACCTGGGTCTCCGTCCGGCTGGCCAGCCAGTTGTCCGCCGCCGTGTTGTCGGCCGCCTCGCCCTCGGCGACGAGGATGGCGCGCACCAGCCCTTTCGCGTAGTTCTGCGCGGCGGTGCGTGAAGAGAAGGCGATCCCGCCGCTCAGCGCCACCGCCTTGTGCAGCAGCCCGGCCGACGCGGGCGAGGTGACCAGGGCCCAGGTGTTGACGGCGCCGGCCGACTGCCCCATCACCGTGACGCTGCCCGGGTCGCCGCCGAAGGCCGCGATGTTGCCCTGGATGAACTTCAGCGCCTGCATCTGGTCGAGCAGCGCGAAGTTGCCGGAGTCGTTGCGCGGCTCGCCGGTCTTGAGCTGCGGCAGGTCGAACCAGCCGAGGAAGCCGAGGCGGTAGTTGACGGTGACGACAACGGCGTTGGCCCGCTTCGCCAACTGCGCGCCGTCGTAGCTCGGATCGGCCGTGTAGCCCGAGATGTTGCTGCCGCCGTAGATGAACACGATCACCGGCAGCTTGTCGTCGGTGCCGGCCGGCCGCCAGATGTTGAGCGTCAGGCAGTCCTCGTCGCCCACCGGCTTGCCGAAGCCTTCGCGCACCGCCATGCCGTAGGGCGCGCCGCCGGGCGCGGGGCTGAAATAGCGCCCGCCCTGCGCGCAGCTGTGGCCGAACTGCGTCGCGTCGCGCACGCCGTCCCAGGGCTGCGGGTCGGCCGGCGGCGCCCAGCGCAGCGCGCCGACAGGCGGCTGCGCGAAGGGCACGCCCTTCCAGAACCAGGTGCCGGAGCCGGCGCTGTCGTCCACGCCCTCGATCTTGCCGGTCGCCGTCTGGCGCACCATCGGACCGTCCTGGGCGGGCGGCGGAGGCGCCGGCGGCGGGGGGGCCGGTGGCGGCGGCGCGGGCGGCACCGGCAGGAACACGGCGGGCGGCCCGGACGACCCGCCGCCGCAGCTCGCGAGCCCGGCGCAGGCGGCGACGGCCAGGACCTTGAGGACGGCTGCGGCCGGGCCGGCCAGGTCCCGGCCCGGGCGCGGGGCTGTTGTCATGTCTCGCATATGCCTTGTCTCCACACCGGGTTAATCGGAATTCACGCGCCGGCGGGCGGCGCCCACACTCGCGGCTTCGCCGGCAGTCGACGATCCTAGGATTCGCTCCCGTTTCCACTGCTATCCCAAGCGCGCCAATTCAGTGACTTCCGCAGCCCTCCTCCCCCACCGGCCACGGCGCCGTCCGGGCTGCGTGCCGCAGCCCGAGGAACGCACCAGTTCGGCGGCGTGGCTCACGGGGCTGCTCTTGATGTTCGAGGCCGAGGGGCTCGACGTGCCCTCCCTGCTGCGCGACGCCGGCTTCGACCCCGAGTCGCTGCATCGCCAGAACACCCGCATCCCGGTGGACGAGATCACCGTGCTCTGGCAACTGGCCGTGGCGCGCGCCGGCAAGCCCACGCTGGGGCTGCAGCGCGAGCTGGCCGACACGCACAGCAACACCAGCACCGTGGGGCACGCGATGGCGTGCAGCCCCGACCTGCGCGGCGGGCTGGAGCGGCTGGTGCGCTACATGCCCGTCATCTCCGACGCCACGGCTTTTTCCATGCAGCCCGATCCGCGCGGCTGCTGGCTGGTGATGGAGCACACCGGCGGGCGCCTGCCGATCCCGCGCCAGCGGCTCGAGCACGCCCTGCTCACGGTGCTCATGCAGTGCCGCTGGCTGACCCGGCGCGGCGTCGAGCCGCTGGCCATGGAATTCGTCTACCCGCCCCCGGCCGACGACCGCGAGCATCGCGCGGCCTACCGCTGCGAGCTGCGCTTCAACGCCGACGCCAACCGCATGCTGATTTCCGCGGCCGCGCTCTCGCTGCCGCTGCCCACGCACCACCCCGAACTGGGCGAGATGCACGACCGCCTGCTGGACGAGCAGTTGGAGCTGCTGGGCCAGACCACCACCAGCACCCTGGTGTGCGCCGAGATCGCCCGCCGCCTGCCGCACGGCGAGCCGCGCAGGCAGGACGTGGCCGCCGGGCTGGGCCTGGCCGACCGCACCCTGCAGCGGCGGCTGCAGGAGGAATCGGTGTCGTTCCAGGCCCTGCTCGACCGCACGCGGCGCGAACTGGCCCAGCAGTACCTGGCCGAACAGCGCCACACCCTGGCCGACGTGGCCGACCGGCTCGGCTTCGTCGACACCAGCAATTTCTTCCGCGCCTGCAAGCGCTGGTTCGGGCTGCCGCCCGCCCAGTACCGCGCCCGCATCCGGGCCACGCTCGCTGCCGTGCCCTGACCCGCGGGCCGCGATGGCCCGCCGCGCGAGGGGTTACACCCGCTGGCGGACAATCTCCCCATGAGCCTGCTCGCCCAAGACGCCGAGGTCGCCGACCTGGGCCTGCGCTGGCAGCCCGGCTTCGCGCAGTTGGGCCCCGCCTTCTTCACCCGGTTGCAGCCGACGCCGCTGCCCGCCCCCTACTGGGTCGGGCACAGCGACGCGGTGGCGCGCCTGCTCGGCCTGCCGGCAGCGTGGCGCACCGGCGCGGTCCTGGAAGCCCTCACCGGCAACCTGCCCGTCGCCGGGGCCGATCCGCTGGCCACCGTCTACAGCGGCCACCAGTTCGGCGTGTGGGCCGGCCAGTTGGGCGACGGCCGCGCGATCCTGCTGGGCGAGACCGCCGGCGGGCAGGAGATCCAGCTCAAGGGCGCCGGCCGCACGCCCTACTCCCGCATGGGTGACGGGCGCGCCGTGCTGCGCTCCAGCATCCGCGAGTTCCTGGCCAGCGAGGCGCTGCATGCGCTGGGCGTGCCGACCACCCGCGCCCTGTGCGTCACCGGCTCTGACGCGCCGGTGTACCGCGAGACCGTCGAGACCGCCGCCGTCACGACCCGCGTGGCACCCAGCTTCATCCGCTTCGGCCACTTCGAGCACTTCGCCGCCGCCGGCCGCGTGGACGAGCTGCGCGCGCTGGCCGACTTCGTCATCGACCGCTTCTACCCGGGCTGCCGCGATGCCGCCGCCTTCGACGGCAACGCCTACGCCGGCCTGCTGCACGCGGTGAGCGAGCGCACCGCCGACCTCATCGCCCGGTGGCAGGCCGTCGGCTTCTGCCACGGCGTGATGAACACCGACAACATGAGCATCCTGGGGCTGACCATCGACTACGGCCCCTTCCAGTTCATGGACGGCTTCAACCCCGCCCACATCTGCAACCACAGCGACTCCGCCGGGCGCTACGCCTACAACCAGCAGCCGCAGGTGGCGTACTGGAACCTGTTCTGCCTGGCGCAGGCCCTGCTGCCGCTGATCGGCGAGGAAGAACATGCCGTGGCCGCGGTCGGCGTGTACCGCGAGCGCTTCCCGGCCGCCTTCCTGGACCGGATGCGCGAGAAGCTCGGGCTGCCCGATGCGCGCGAGGACGACGGCGCCCTGCTCGACGCTCTGCTGCGCCTGATGGCCTCGGAACACACCGACTGGCCCATCTTCTGGCGCCGCTGGGCCGAGCACCGCGCCGGCGCGGACGCGGCGCCGGTGCGCGACCTGTTCGTCGACCGGGCCGCCTTCGACGCCTGGTCGCTACAATTTTCGGAGCGTCTTGCGCAGGCACCGCAGGCTGCCGCCCCTGATGCGGCGCTGCGCGTCAACCCGCGCTTCGTGCTGCGGAACCACCTGGCGCAGCAGGCCATCGAACGCGCCCAGTCCAAGGACTTCGGCGGCGTCGCCGACTTGCTCGCCCTGCTGCAATCCCCATGTGAAGAACACCCCGGCATGGACGCCCATGCCGGCTTCCCGCCCGACTGGGCCTCCACGATCGAGATCAGTTGCTCCTCATGACCAACCCCCGCATCCAGAAAAGCGACGCCGAGTGGAAGGCGCTGCTGGCCGAGAAAGGCGCCGAGCCGGCCGCCTTCGAGGTCACCCGCCATGCCGCGACCGAGCGCCCCTTCACCGGCAAGTACGAAGCGCATTGGGCCGACGGCAGCTACCACTGCGTCTGCTGCGGCGCCAAGCTCTTCGATTCCGGCACCAAGTTCGACGCCGGCTGCGGCTGGCCCAGCTTCTCCCAGGCCGTGCCCGGCGCCATCACGGAGCACGTGGACCGCTCGCACGGCATGGTGCGCACCGAGACCGTGTGCTCCAACTGCGGCGCGCACCTGGGCCACGTCTTCCCCGACGGGCCGGCGCCCACCGGGCTGCGCTACTGCATGAACTCCGCGTCGCTGGACTTCGCGCCGGAGGACGGCCAGGCATGAAGCTTGACCCCCACGCTCCCCACTTCGTGTGGTTCGCTGCTCCCCAAGGGAGTGCATTTCATCTTGGGGCGGTCCTGCGATGAAATTGCTGCTGGACTTCCTGCCCATCCTCCTGTTCTTCGTCGCCTTCAAGGTCGCTGGCATCTACGTGGCCACCGGCGTGCTGATGGCCGCCACCGCGGTGCAGATGGCCTATATCTACGCCACCCAGCGCAAGCTGGAGACGATGCAGAAGGCCACGCTGGTGCTGATCCTGCTGTTCGGCTCGCTCACCCTGCTGCTGCACGACGACCGCTTCATCAAGTGGAAGCCCACCGTGCTCTACGGCGCGATGGCGCTGGCCCTGGCGGTGGCGCTGTGGGGCTTCCGGCGCAACTTCCTGAAGATGCTGCTGGGCGGCCAGCTCGCGCTGCCGGAGCGCATCTGGACGCACCTGAACGTCGCCTGGGTGCTGTACTGCGCCTTCATGGCCGCCCTCAACGCCTACGTGGCGGTGTACTTCAGCACCGAGGCCTGGGTGGACTTCAAGCTCTGGGGCTACGTGTTCCCGGTGGCTTTCCTGGTCGCGCAGGGCCTGTACATCGCGCCGCACCTGAAGTCGGACGAGCCCGCGCCATGAATGCACCCACGCTGCCCACCGCTGCCGAACTGGAAGCCGCCCTGCGCGCCGCGCTGGCGCCGGTGCAACTGGAAGTGCTTGACGAAAGCGGCACCCATGCCGGCCACGCCGGCGCGCGGGCGGAGGGCTACGGCACGCACTTCCGGGTGCGCATCGCCTCGCCGCGGTTCGCCGGCCTGTCGCGCGTGGCGCAGCACCGCCTTGTGTATGATGCCGCGCAGGTTTTCGTCCCCCGGGGCCTGCACGCCCTCGCCATCGAGACGCTTCAGCTCCCCACCTAGGTCCGCGCCCGGCACACCCTTCGGGACCGCACCCCTTCCCTCCCCTCCACCCCTTTGTCTTCCGTCATCGCGCGCGACGCGCATTCCGTTCGAGAAATGCCCATGAGAAAACATCGCCTGCAAGCTGTCACCGCCGCCCTCCTGCTGGCCGCCGCGCCGGCCTTCGCCCAGAACGCCGCCATCGTCAACGGCAAGCCCGTGCCCAAGGCGCGCATGGAGGCGCTGGCCCAGCAGCTGGCCGCCGCCGGCCGGCCCGTCACGCCCGAGATGCAGGAACAGCTGCGCGAGGAAGTGGTCACGCGCGAGGTCTTCATGCAGGAAGCACAGAAGAAGGGCCTGGACGCGACCGACGACTTCAAGGCGCAGATGGAGCTGGCGCGCCAGGCCGTGCTGATCCGAACCCTGTTCGACGACTACCGCAAGGCCAACCCCGTCAGCGACGAGGAGGTCAAGACCGCCTACGACAAGCTGGTCGCCGCCAACAGCGGCAAGGAGTACAAGGCCCGCCACATCCTGGTGCCCACCGAGGACGAGGCCAAGAAGGTGATGGCCGAGCTCAAGAAGGGCGGCAAGTTCGAGGACCTGGCCAAGAAGTTCTCCAAGGACCCCGGCTCCGCGGCCAACGGCGGCGACCTGGACTGGACCAACCCCGCCGGCCTGGTGCCCGAGTTCTCGCAGGCCATGATCAAGCTGAAGAAGGGCGAGACCACCACCGCCCCGGTCAAGTCGGACTTCGGCTGGCACATCATCCGCCTGGACGACGTGCGCGAGATGAGCTTCCCCAAGCTGGAAGAGATCAAGCCCCAGCTGAGCCAGCAGCTCATGCAGCAGAAGCTGCAGGCTTACCAGCAGGAGCTGCGGGAAAAGGCGAAGGTGGAATAAGGCATCGGCAGGCGCCGACCGGCGCCCGGCCCATGCAGGGAAGGCGGCTTCGGCCGCCTTCGTCGTTTCCAGCCCCTCAGCGCAGCGCCGGCCGCACCGGCGCCAGGCGCTGGCGCGCGACCGGCGCACTGCGCCCGGGCGAAGGCACCCACAGCACGTCGCAGCGCACCCGCTGCGCCAGCCGCCGGGCCAGGCCGGGCCGCAACAGGTCGACCCACCAGGCGCGCCGCGGCTTGCCCACCACCAGCAGCGATGCCTCGGTGCGCGCCTGCTCCAGCGCCAGCCGCGACACCGGCTCGCCGTGAACCACCACGCCCCGCGCCCGCGGCAGCCCGGCATGCGCCAGCTGCTCGGACACGGCCACCTGTGCCCGCACGCGGGCGGTCTCCAGCCAGGCCTGGACGGCCGGCAGCGGCAGGTCGGCGGCGTGCAGGTGACGCTCGGTGTCGGTGCTCATCACGTGGCAGGCGCTGATTTCGTGCTCCTCGCAGAACCAGCGCGCCATGTGCAGCAGCGCCGGCGCGGTGCGCTGCTCGGCCGGGTCGAAGGCCACCAGCGCATGGCGGTACGGCACGCCGGAAGGACGCCGGCAGATCAGCACCGGCACGCCCGCCGCGCGCAGCAGGCGCTCGGCCCATGCGCCCTGCAGCCGTCCGCGCAGGCCCGGCACCGCCGCCTCGGCCGGCACGACGACCAGGTCGGCGGCACGCGCCGCGCGATGCAGGGCCTCCTGCGCGTCGGTGCCGGCACCGACGGACACGGCGGTGCGCACGCCCAGCGCGGCGCCGATCTCCTCGGCCAGGAAGGACAGGTCGGCATGCGCCCGCACCGGCGGCGCGCCGGGGCCGAAGCGCGAGGCGGGATGCGAATCGAGCGGCTCGACCAGGGTGATCAGGCGCAGCTCGGCACCATGCGACCAGGCCAGGCGGGCGGCCCGCCAGGCGGCATGGATGCCCGGAACGGAAAAATCGACGACGGCCAGGATCTGGCGCAGCACCATGGGACTCTCCTTGCTGGCCCGCGGCGAGGCGGGCAGGAACACCGCCCCGTGGCGTGCACGGACGCTGCAGGGCATCGGGCGTGGAGGGCCCGGCGATCAGCAGGAGATGGAAAGCGGGAAGGGCTTCGACTCGCGGACCGCCGGGCTCAGACCGGACCGGCGGTTCGCCGCGGACACCCTGGCGGGGTGGCGACAGACGCCATCCGCGCCGGACACCGGCGGTGCATGGATGCGAGGAAAGCGGAAGACATGCGCCGAGTCTAGGCCGGCGTGCGCGAAAAGCCCACGATGGCCCCAGGGGTCATGCCAGATTGCGGGATGGCAGGACGCGCTCAGCCCACCCAGCGCCGCGCGTTGCGCCACAGGCGCATCCAGGGGCTGAAGGCGCTCCGGTCCCCCGCTGTCCAGCTCATCTGGATGTTGCGGAACACGCGCTCGGGGTGCGGCATCAGCGCCGTGAAGCGGCCGTCGGCCGTGGTCACGGCCGTCAGGCCGCCGGGGCTTCCGTTGGGGTTGAACGGGTAGCGCTCGGTGGGCTGGCCCGCGTGGTCGACGAAGCGCATCGCGGCGATGGCCTTCGCCGCGTCGCCGCGATGGCGGAAATCGGCATAGCCCTCGCCGTGCGCCACCGCGATGGGCAGGCGGCTGCCGGCCATGCCGGCGAGGAACAGGCTGGGCGAATCGAGCACTTCCACCAGCGCCAGGCGGGCCTCGAAGCGCTCGCTCTGGTTGGTGGTGAAGCGCGGCCAGTCCTGCGCACCCGGGATGATGTCGGCCAGTTCGGCGAACATCTGGCAGCCGTTGCACACGCCCAGGCCGAAGGTGTCGGTGCGGGCGAAGAAGCGCCGGAACTGCTCCGCGAGCTTCGGGTTGAAGGTGATGCTGCGCGCCCAGCCGATGCCCGCGCCCAGCGTGTCGCCATAGCTGAAGCCGCCGCAGGCGACGATGCCCTTGAAGCCGGCCAGGTCGGCGCGGCCGGTTTGCAGGTCGGTCATGTGCACGTCGAAGGCTTCGAAGCCCGCCTCGGTGAAGGCGTAGGCCATCTCGACGTGCGAGTTCACGCCCTGCTCGCGCAGGATGGCGACGCGGGGGCGCGCCAGGTTGATGAAGGGTGCGGCGACGTCCTCCTCCACGCCCTCGGCCAGCACCATGTGCAGGCCCGGATCGTCGGGCGCGCCGGCGGCGGCATGCTCGCTGTCGGCGCATGCGGGGTTGTCGCGCTCGCGGCAGATCTTCCAGCTCACGCTGTCCCACACCTGGTGCAGGTCGGCCAGGCCGGCGCTGAAGACGGCCTTGGTGTCGCGCCAGACCTCCAGCTTGCCCTTGCCCACGTCGATGGGCGAGCTCTGCGGCCGCGTCTTGCCGACGAAGTGGCTGAAGGCCGAGAGGCCGTGCGCACGCAGGGTCTGCATCACGGCGTTGCGCTCGGCCGTCTTCACCTGCAGCAGCAGGCCCAGCTCCTCGCTGAACAGGGCCTTGAGCGTCAGCTCCTCGCGCCGCGCGCTGACCTGCTGGGCCCAGTTCTTGGCGTCGCCGGTCTCCATGCGGCTGTCGGAGATGCCGTCGCCTTCCGTCACCAGCAGGTCGACGTTGAGGGACACGCCGACGTGGCCGGCGAAGGCCATCTCGGCGGCGGTCACGAACAGGCCGCCGTCGCTGCGGTCGTGCATGGCGAGGATCCTGCCTTCGGCGCGCAGCTGGTTGACGGCATCGACCAGCTTCACCAGCAGTTGCGGGTCGTCGAGGTCGGGCACGGCGTCGCCGGTCTGGCCCAGCACCTGTGCCAGGATGCTGCCGCCCATGCGGTGCTGGCCAAGGCCCAGGTCGATGAGGACCAGCGTCGTGTCCTCCTCCTGCGCATCGAGTTGCGGCGTGAGGGTGCCGCGCACGTCGTCGAGGCTGGCGAAGGCGCTGACGATCAGGCTGACGGGCGAGCTGACCTTCTTCTTCTCGCCGCCTTCCTCCCACTGCGTGCGCATCGAGAGGGAATCCTTGCCCACGGGAATGGACACGCCCAGCGCCGGGCACAGTTCCATGCCGACGGCTTTCACGGTCTCGTACAGTGCGGCGTCCTCACCCGGTTCGCCGCAGGCGGCCATCCAGTTGGCGGAGAGCTTGACGCGCTTCAGGTCGATCGGCGCCGCCAGCAGATTGGTCAGCGCCTCGGCCACCGCCATGCGGCCCGAAGCCGGTGCATCCATGGCTGCCAGCGGCGTGCGCTCGCCCATGCTCATCGCCTCGCCGGCAAAGCCGCGGTAGTCGGCCAGCGTCACGGCACAGTCCGCCACCGGCACCTGCCAGGGGCCGACCATCTGGTCGCGGTGCGACAGGCCGCCGACGGTGCGGTCGCCGATGGTGACGAGGAAGCGCTTGGAGGCGACGGTGGGATGCGAGAGCACGCCGATGGCGGCCTGCTGCAGGTCGACGCCGGTGAGGTCCAGCGGCTTGAACCGGCGGGCGATGGACTTCACGTCGCGGTGCATCTTCGGCGGCTTGCCGAGCAGCACGTCCATCGGCATGTCGACGGGCTGGTTCGCTGCATCGGCCGTCTCGTCGGCCACCACCAGCTCACGCGCCTCGGTCGCAACGCCGACCACGGCGAAGGGGCAGCGCTCGCGCTCGCAGAAGCCCTTGAACAGTTCGAGCGACTCCGGCGCGATGGCCAGCACGTAGCGCTCCTGGCTCTCGTTGCACCAGATCTCCTTGGGCGCCAGGCCGGACTCCTCCAGCGGCACCGCGCGCAGGTCGAAGCGCGCGCCGCGGCCGGCATCGTTGGTCAGCTCGGGGAAGGCATTCGACAGCCCGCCCGCGCCCACGTCGTGGATCGCCAGGATCGGGTTGGCCTCGCCCTGCTGCCAGCAGTGGTTGATGACCTCCTGCGCGCGGCGCTCGATCTCGGGGTTGCCGCGCTGCACGGAGTCGAAGTCCAGCTCGGCCGCGTTGGCGCCGGTGGCCATCGAGCTGGCCGCGCCGCCGCCCATGCCGATGCGCATGCCCGGGCCGCCGAGCTGGATCAGCAGCGTGCCGGCGGGGAACGGGATCTTCTTCGTCTGGATGGCGTCGATCTGCCCCAGGCCGCCGGCGATCATGATCGGCTTGTGGTAGCCGCGCTGCAGCGCGTCCACATCGCTTTCCACACGCTGCTCGTACTCGCGGAAGTAGCCCAGCAGGTTGGGCCGGCCGAACTCGTTGTTGAAGGCCGCGCCGCCCAGCGGCCCCTCGGTCATGATCTGCAGCGGGCTGGCGATGTGCCCGGGCTTGCCGTAGCTGCCTTCTTCGGGCCACAGCTTCGAGACGGTGAAGCCCGTCAGCCCGGCCTTGGGTTTGGAGCCGCGGCCGGTGGCACCTTCGTCGCGGATTTCGCCGCCGGCGCCGGTCGAGGCGCCCGGGAAGGGCGAGATCGCCGTCGGGTGGTTGTGCGTCTCCACCTTCATCAGCACGTGGTGCGTGGCGCGGTCCTTGGCGTAGGCCTGCCCCTCGCGCGGCACGAAGCGCTCGATCTCGTGCCCTTCCATCACCGAAGCGTTGTCGGCGTAGGCGATCACCGTGTGCTGCGGGTGCGTCCGGTGCGTGTGGCGGATCATGCCGAACAGGCTCTTGTCCTGCCGCACGCCGTCGATGGTGAAGTCGGCGTTGAAGATCTTGTGCCGGCAGTGCTCGCTGTTGGCCTGGGCGAACATCATCAGCTCGACGTCGGTCGGGTTGCGGCCCAGCTTCGTGAAGGCTTCCACCAGGTAGTCGATCTCGTCCTCGGCCAGCGCCAGGCCGAAGCCGGTGTTGGCCTGCTCCAGCGCCGCCCTGCCCCCGCCCAGCACGTCCACGTGCGCCATCGGCTGCGGCGGCAGTTCGGCGAACAGCGCGGCGGCACCGTCCAGCGCGGGCAGCACCGACTCGGTCATGCGGTCGTGCAGCAGCGCGGCTGCGGCGGCGAGCTGGTCGCCGTCCAGCGCCGGCGCCTTGCCGATGAGCGGCGCCTTGAGGCTCAGGAAGTACTGCGTCACGCGCTCCACCCGCCGCAGCGCCAGGCCGCAGTTGTGGACGATGTCGGTGGCCTTGGAGGCCCAGGGCGACACGGTGCCCAGCCGCGGCGTGACCACCAGCGTGGACGCGGCGCCGGCCGGTGCCTCGAAGGGTTCGCCGTAGGTCAGCAGCGCAGCCAGGCGGTCATGCGCCGCGGCGTCCGGCACCGCCTCGGTGAGCACCAGGTGGACGAATCGTGCCGAGATGCCCTCGACCTTCGGCGCCACCGCCTGCAGCCGCGGCAGCAACTGGCGCGCGCGGAAGTCGCTGAGCGCCGCGCCCCCCTCGAAAACGGTCACGACGGGGGTGGCGGAGGGAGCGGGCTGCGTCACGGTGGTGGGGCCTGGGCGGCCGGTGAACTTTTGAAGGAATCCGGACCCGGCGACCGCTGACTGGGGCCGCTCGGGAGAACCCGGCATTTTATGGCCCGAATGGGATAATCCGAGGATGAGCATCACCTACCACGATCCGGCCAGCCTGGGCGACATGCGCACCGCCTGCCGGCTCGCCTCCGAGGTCCTGGACTACCTCACGCCCTTCGTCAAGCCGGGCGTCACCACCAACGAGATCGACCGCCTGGCCGCCGAGTACATGGTCAAGCAGGGCACCACCTCCGCCACGGTGGGCTACCTGGGCGCCAGCAGCGTGCCCTTCCCGAAGTCGCTGTGCACCTCCGTCAACCACGTGGTGTGCCACGGCATCCCGGACGACAAGCCGCTGAAGAAGGGCGACATCATGAACATCGATGTCACCGTCATCTACAAGGGCTGGTTTGGCGACAACAGCCGCATGTTCGTCGTGGGCGACGCCTCCATCGCCGCCAAGCGGCTGTGCCACGTCACCTACGAGGCGATGTGGCACGGGATCATGCAGGTGCGGCCCGGCAACCACCTGGGCGACGTGGGCCACGCGATCCAGAAGTTCGCCGAGGGCAACGGCTACTCGGTGGTGCGCGAGTTCTGCGGCCACGGCGTGGGCCGCACCTTCCACGCCGAGCCGCAGGTGCTGCACTACGGCCGCCCCGGCACCATGGAAGAACTCAAGCCCGGCATGATCTTCACCGTCGAGCCGATGATCAACGCCGGCAAGCGCGACATCAAGGAAGACCACAAGGCCGGCAAATACGACGGCTGGACCATCGTCACGCGCGACCGCTCGCTGTCGGCCCAATGGGAGCACACCGTGCTGGTCACCGAGACCGGCTACGAGGTGCTCACCCTCTCGGCCGGCAGCCCGCCGCCGCCGGCCTTCGTCACCGGCGGCTGAGGCGCCGCGCCCGATGGCGTTCTCGGTCGTCGTCGACCTGCCCGCCGCGCTGCGCGACGACCTGCGCACGCGCAAGAGCGCGCTGTTCGAGCGCCTGCGCACGCCCACGGGCGCGCGCAACGTGCACGCCGCGCTGCGCGAACTGGCGCGCGCGACGGACCGCGCCCTGCGCGAGCTGTGGCGCGACGCGGCGCCGGGCCCGTCGATCGCGCTGGTGGCGGTGGGCGGCTACGGCCGCGGCGAGCTGTTCCCTTGCTCCGACGTGGACGTGCTGGTGCTGCTGCCCGGCGGCGACGCCGTGCCGGCCGAACGGCTCGAGGCCTTCATCGGCCGCTGCTGGGACGCCGGCCTGGAGATCGGCTCCAGCGTGCGCAGCATCGACGAGTGCCTGGCCGAGGCGGCCAAGGACGTGACGGTGCAGACCTCGCTGCTCGAATCGCGCCTGATCACCGGCAGCCGCAGGCTCTACGAGCAGTTCCGCGAGCGCTTCGAGGCCAGCATCGACCCGCGCGCCTTCTTCGCCGCCAAGTCGCAGGAGATGCGGCACCGGCACCAGAAGTACGAGAACACGCCCTACGCGCTGGAGCCCAACTGCAAGGAATCGCCCGGCGGCCTGCGCGACCTTCAGACGGTGCTCTGGGTGGCGCAGGCCGCCGGCTTCGGCCGCAGTTGGGACGACCTGGCCGGCAACGGCCTGGCCACCGCCTTCGAGGTGCAGCAGCTCAAGCGCAACGAGTCGCTGCTCTCCCTCATCCGCGCGCGGCTGCACGTGGTGGCGGGCCGGCGCGAGGACCGGCTGGTGTTCGACCTGCAGACCGCCGTGGCCGCCACCTTCGGCTATGAGGGTGAGTCCAGGCGCAAGGCCAGCGAGGCGCTGATGCGCCGCTACTACTGGGCCGCCAAGGCGGTGTCGCAGCTCACCGAGATCCTGCTGCTGAACATCGCCGAGCGCCTGGACCCGCAGCCGGCCGCGCTCACCCGCCTGAACGACCGCTTCTTCGAGAAGGCCGGCAAGATCGAGGTCGCCGGCGACGACCTGTACCTGCGCGAGCCGCACGCCATCCTGGAGACCTTCCTGCTGTTCCAGAAGACCGTGGGCGTCACCGGCCTGTCGGCGCGCACGCTGCGTGCGCTGTACAACGCGCGGCACGTGATGGACACGCGCTTCAGCAACGACCCGGCCAACCACGCGACCTTCATGCGCATGCTGATGGCGCCGCGCGGCATCACCCACGCCATGCGGCTGATGAATCAGACCTCGGTGCTGGGGCGCTACCTGCGTGTGTTCCGCCGCATCGTCGGGCAGATGCAGCACGACCTGTTCCACGTCTACACCGTGGACCAGCACATCCTGATGGTGCTGCGCAACGTGCGGCGCTTCTTCATCGTCGAGCACGCGCACGAATACCCCTTCTGCTCGCAGCTGGCGGCCGGCTGGGACAAGCCCTGGATACTCTACGTCGCGGCCCTCTTCCACGACATCGCCAAGGGCCGCGGCGGCGATCACTCCGAACTGGGCGCGCGCGACGTCGCCCGCTTCTGCAGGCGCCACGGCATCGAGCGCGAGGACGCGAAGCTGATCGAGTTCCTGGTGGCCGAGCACCTGGTGATGAGCACCGTGGCGCAGAAGCAGGACCTGTCCGACCCGGAGGTGATCGCCGCCTTCGCCAAGCGTGTGGGCAGCGAACGCTACCTGACCGCGCTGTACCTGCTAACGGTGGCCGACATCCGCGGCACCTCGCCGCGCGTGTGGAACGCCTGGAAGGGCAAGCTGCTGGAAGACCTCTACCACGCCACCTCGCGCGCACTGGGCGGCCACATGCCCGACCCCGATGCCGAGGTCGAGGCCCGCAAGCGCGAGGCGCTGGCCGAGATCAAGCTGCACGCCCTGCCCTTCGACGCGCACAAGGCGCTGTGGGACACGCTGGACGTGGGCTACTTCATGCGCCACGACGCGAACGAGATCGCCTGGCATGCCAAGAAGCTGTCGCGCTTCGTGCCCGCCAGGGGCGCGCCGGTCGATCCCGGCGCGCGGCCCGTCGTGCGCGCCCGGCTGTCGCCCGTGGGCGAGGGGCTGCAGGTGGTGGTCTACACGCCCGACGCGCCCGACCTGTTCGCGCGCATCTGCGGCTACTTCGACCAGGCCTCCTTCAGCATCCTGGATGCACGCGTGCACACCGCCAGCAACGGCTACGCGCTCGACACCTTCCAGGTGGTGACCACCTTCCTGCCCGAGCACTACCGGGAGCTGATCAGCCAGGTCGAGACCGACCTGGCCCGCACGCTGGCCGCCGCCGGCGAACTGCCCGCCCCCAGCCGCGGCCGCGTCTCGCGCCGCGTCAGGAGCTTCCCCGTCGCGCCGCGCGTGAGCCTCACGCCGGACGAGAAGGCGCAGCGCTGGCTGCTCAGCATCTCGGCCAGCGACCGGGTGGGCCTGCTGTACTCCGTCGCCCGGGTGCTGGCGCGGCACCACCTCAACCTGCAGCTGGCCAAGGTGACGACACTGGGCGAGCGCGTGGAGGACAGCTTCCTCATCAGCGGGCCCGAGCTGCAGGGCCAGCGCGCGCAACTGGCGATCGAGACGGAGCTGCTGGACGCGCTGCAAGAGGTCTGACGCGGCCGTGGGGCATGGGACACGGAACGCCCCGCCTTCACTAACATGCGCGCCGTGATCCACCCTTCTTCGAGGAAAGCATCTCCATGACCAAATCCGACGATCTCGGCAAGCTCATCCTGCGCGTGGCGCTGGGCGTTCTCATCCTGCTGCACGGCATCGCCAAGCTGAGCAAGGGGGTGGACGGCATCGGCGGCATGCTGTCCTCGCACGGCCTGCCGGCCATCCTGGCCTACCTGGTGTACGTGGGCGAGGTCGTCGCGCCGGTGCTGCTGATCGTCGGCCTGTTCACCCGCCCGGCGGCATGGGTGGTGGCGGCCAACATGCTGGTCGCCATCTGGCTGGTCCACATGAAGGACCTCGGCGCGCTGAACAACCAGGGCGGCTGGGCGCTGGAACTGCAGGGCATGTTCCTGTTCTCGGCCATCGCGGTCGCCTTCCTCGGCGGCGGGCGGCTCGGCATCGGCGGCCGCTTCAACTGAGCTTCTTCAATCGTCCTCGGCCGCATCCAGGCCGGGGAACAGCACCTCGGTGAAGCCGAAGCGGCTGAAGTCGCGCACGCGCATCGGGTAGAGCTTGCCCAGCAGGTGGTCCACCTCGTGCTGCACCACCCGGGCATGGAAGCCCCCGGCCTCGCGCTCGATCGGGTCGCCGTACGGATCGAAGCCACTGTAGCGGATGCGCGCGAAGCGCGGCACCACGCCGCGCAGGCCGGGCACCGACAGGCATCCCTCCCAGTCCTCTTCCTCCTCGTCGCCCAGCGGCGTGACGACGGGGTTGACCAGCACCGTGCGCGGCACCGGCGGGGCGTCCGGGTAGCGGGGATTGGGCGCGCCGGTGCCGAAGATGACGACCTGCCGGTCCACGCCGATCTGCGGTGCGGCCAGCCCGGCGCCGTTCACGGCGTGCATGGTCTCGAACATGTCGCGCACCAGCAGGTGCAGTTCGTCGGTGTCGAAGGCGTCCACCGG
>NZ_JBIQNC010000038.1:0-29088 GCF_044462705.1 Xenophilus sp. | reverse complement strand
AAAGGCGAAGGCTCGATGCGAAGCACGACAGCCCGGCCGGCACTGCCGGCGACGCTCACATACTCGGCAGTAGACTTGCCGCTCCTCACCATGGACGCACTCACGCTCATCGCTTCACTCGTCGTCTTGCTTGTCGGCATGGCCGGCTGGCTCCTCGGCTCATGGTCGGGCCAGTTCTACTACTGGCGCTGTCCGGTGGCCTGGGTCTTTGATGACGCCATGCTTCAGGGCATCAAAATCCCGACCGACCTACTACTCAAAGCCCCAGCCGACGGCGATTTCTCATGGAGGGGACAACGACGCTACGCCAAGCAGCTGCGCGCACAGTACGGCGTCATTCAGCTCAACTGGCGCGACCGCAGGCTAATGAGCGCTGAAAGAGCGCGCCGTAGAAAAGCGGGCCTGCCGCTCGCGGAGTAGCAAAGAAAAAGGGCCCGCGCTGCAGGCCCCGAATGAGGGTTGGATACCTCGCCCGATCCAGGGAGGAGGAGGGAAGCGCATTGGCGCACCTGAGGTGAGACCGGGCGGCGGGATTGTAGCGGCCGCATACCTGGCCAACCGGCAGAGACGCTGCCGAAAGCACCTCTCGCACACGCTTAGACGCCAGAGGCGAGGGCCGGCTTGACACCGCGCCTGAAGCGCTCTGGCGGCACGGCTCCAGCGCGTTTGATCTTGATCCAGTCCGGCGACCTGGCGCCTGGAACGTAGAGGCTTCGCGTACGTTTTGCGCACAACCCCTCCAGCCCGAGAGGGACGACTGCCTGCTGAAAAATCTGAGCCCCTTCGCCGGCCGCGAAGTGCCCGACGGGCATGACGTGGGCCGGAGGCGATTTGAGCAGCCGTCCCAGACTGGTCTTGCGGCGCAGCAGCGGCAGCTGCAGCAGCTCGTCGCCGCCCGCCATGAGCAAGTCGAAGACGCAGAAGGTGACGGCATCGGCACCAGCGTACCAGCGCCGGCGCCGTGCCCGATCATGGAGCCGATCGAAGTCGCTGCGGCCGGCCTCATCGAGCACGCACACCTCGCCATCAAGGATGGTCGGCCCACCGCCGAGAGTGGCCAGGCTGTCGGCAAGCTCGGGAAACCAGCGGGTCGCATCCGCCCCCTGGCGGGAACGCAACTCGACATGGCCGCCGTCGACCAGCGCCATGAGGCGATAGCCGTCGAATTTGATTTCATAGATCCAGTCGGGCTCGCCGAAGGCGAATGGCCGCTCCTCAAGCAGCATCGGCGGGTAGTCGACCAGGCGGGGCATCCTGCCAGCGTATCGACGATGCGCAAGACCGCTGTCGGCCTACGCGCTGCCGTGACGGCAAACGCGATAACAGGGGTACCGCCCACAGGAGATATCAATGACAGACGACCCGAAGAAGACCGGCCTGGATCGCAAGCTGATCTCTCTGGAGACACCGCACGAAGTGCGAAGCTGGAGCGAAAGCCTCGGTTGCAGCGAAGCGGAGTTGCGCGAGGCCGTGCAGGCGGTCGGCAACTCGGCGGAGCAGGTTCGGGAACACCTGGCCCGGCGCAAGTAGCCGGGGCATCCACAGCGGTGGCGGGGAGGCCCGCGCTATCCGCCGCCCTCGTCGGCCGCCAGCTCATCGAGCTGCTGTAGGCCGGCCTGGGCCCACGTCAAGAACTCTTCGACGTCGGCGCACAGGGCGGCGTGGGCCCGGGCGTCCTCCGGCACCGGCTTGCAGAGCCGCAGGACGGTCAGCCAGTCACGGCCGGTCTTCTCGAAGTTCTTCAGGATGTCCCTGCGCCGCACGATCAGGTGCGCGCGGATGTCTGGCCGGAGATCCATTCGCAGATCGACCGCGCTGCGCCAGAGCGTCATTTGCTCGCGCAGCTCCTCGGGATCGAGGGTCAGCTTCATGCGGCCATCCTGAATTCGTAGTACGGCCGCTCCTTGTCTTCGAGCAGCGCATCCAGCTCGTCCAGGCTGCGGTCCTGCGGCGTGAGCCAGGCCTGCACGTTCTCTTCGCGCAGGGCCACGATGGTGCGGTCATGGCCGGCCGCGGCGACCTCCGGCAGCGGCTCGTCGGTCACGGCCGCGAAGGACCAGAGGTCCGGCTCATCCGAGCCGGCCGGCGGCGTCCAGTGCGAATAGATGCACGCCACCAGCTGGTCGCGCTGCGGCCGCGGCCTGAATTCGAGCACGATGTTCTCCGGCTTCTCTCCCGGCTGCAGCTCGCGGTGCTCGGCCAGGTGGCGCACCACGTGCTCCCAGAAGACAGGCACGAGCGCAAGGCAATGCGTATGCCCGAACTGCCCCTTCCAGAACCCGCCTAGGCTGTCCCGGCGCGCGTTGTAGATCCCGGGGTACTTCGTGTCGTAGAAGACCGGCTTGCCGGCTGGCCGGCACAGGTAGCGCATGGGCCGGATGATCGGCTCGCCGTCCTCGATCAGCAGTACGGGCCCCCACCACTGCGGGAACAGCCGCCAGTCGGTGTCGCGCAGCTCGGCGCGCTTCATCGCATCGAGGCTGGCCAGCGCCGCGGCGATTTTCTTCGGCGCGATGCGCTGGTCCTCCTGCGCCTTCTTCGTCGGCTTCACCTGCAGGACGCGCTCGGCGTCGGCCAGGCGCTTGCGCTGCTTGAACAGATCCTGTTCATAGGCGCGGGCCCGCTCGGCGTCGATCTCCAAGATCAGCGCGTGGATCTCCCGCTCCTCGGCCGTGCGCGGCCGAGCGAAGAGGGTATCCATGCCCTTGGACGTGAGCAGCACCTTGGGCTGTTGCTTCTTGCGCCAGTACAGGTCGAAGAAGGCTTTCAGGTCCACCCGCGCTGTCGGAAAGAGCCGCCGGAATGCAGCGAAGTCGGCTCGAACGGCAGCGGAGTAGCACATGGCCTGCTGGAGTGCGGCGTGCGGCTACGTCCGCACTCAGGATGCCGAATTAAGTTGCTCCAGCGCCCGGCGCTTGCCGAGGGCCCGGGCTGCAGCCAGGCGCTGAAGTTGTTCCGGGTTGGGCCGGGACTTCCCCTGTTCCCACAGGTAGATCGTCGCGCCGCTCATGCCCACGAGCTTGCCGTAGTCGGCCGCCGAGATTCCCAGCTTCGCACGATGCGCCGCCAGGCGGGTCGGGCTGAAGCGCCGAGGCGTTGCGTCGGATGCTTCTGATGCCGGCGCCGGCGCTCGCGCACCCTCCCGGGCGGCGCGCTTGAGCTGCTTCTGAAGGTCTTCGACCTGGCGGCGCAGCAGTGCAATGGCACTGCGATGCTGCGTGCTGGCCTTCCTCAGACTTTCGATCTCGGATCGGACTTCCTTGCGCGACACGCGCGCTATCTCGGACTTCAGGACAGATGCGATGTTGGCCATAGGCCGCATTGTGACGTTGGCATCAGGCGCACAGCCAGCCTGCCGGCGGCGGATGCGAAGCGGGGCCGGAGCGCGCATGGGCGCCGGGCTCAGCGGCGCCGGCGCGAATGGGTCACGGTGGTGACGCTCACGAGCTGCCGGCGGTGGTCAACCTCGTAGAGCACGATGTAGTTGGGATGCGCGACGATCTGGCGCTGGCCAGGCACGAACCAGCTGACCGGGTACAGCTCGGGGAACTCGGCCAGCCTGTCGGTGCAGCCGCGCAATGTCTCGAAGAGCTTGGTCGCGGCGAGCTGGTTGCGCTGGCCGACGTACTCGATGATCTCAAGCAGTTGCTCAAGCGCGGGCGGCCGCCACTGGACTTGGTAAGGCATCCGGCAAGTCTGGCGCCGTCAACGACGGGCAGGCGTGCCGTTTTTTCCCACGATGGCAGCGAGGCGTTCTTCGACCAGGCGCATTGCGGTCGCGTGGTCCACGCTGGGGCGTGGATCGGCCTTGGAGTGAGCCACCAGCGCCTGCAGACGCATCGCATAGGCGACCTCCGACTCGGCGGCGGGAAAGCGCTCGTCGCCGTCGAAGCTGGTGGAAAAGTTCATCCGAAGCTCGGCCATGCCCGTATGGTAAGCCCGCCGGGAACCTTCCGGGGGAAATGTGAATTTTCTATACTGGATGCATGAACAGTATTCCGGCACAAGCATGGCCGGCGGCCGAGGCGCCGCCGCGTCGGCCGCTGCCGGCGGTGCAGGGCAGGGTGCCGGCGGGTTTCCCGTCGCCGGCCGAGGACTACGCGGTCAAGCGGCAGGACCTGAACGAGCTGCTGATCCGGCACCCGCACGCAACCTTCTTTTGGCAGGTGTCCGGGTTCTCGATGCGCGAAGCCGGCATCGAGGACGGCGACATCCTTGTGGTGGACCGCGCCCTCAAGGCGCGTTCCGGTGACATCGTGGTGGCCCAGGTGGACGGCGATTTCACGGTCAAGTACCTGCGGCTGCGGGCGAACCGGCCGCGCCTGGAGCCGGCGAACCCCACCTTCCCGACCATCACGTTCCGGGAGGGCCAGCAGCTGATCGTCTGCGGCGTGGTGACTGCCGTCATCAAGCGGTTCAGGGTCTGAGCAACCGTCTTGCTCGTCAAGCGCAATGCATAGTCGAATCCCACATCGAGCCATGTTTGGCGATGGCGTTGAGCATCGTCAGCAGCTTGCGCATGCAGGCGACCAGGGCGACCTTCTTGCGCTGGCCGGAGATCCGCCGGCGCTGGCCGCCTGGTTCGCCGGCGATGCGGCCGCGCAGGCTGCAGCCAGGCACGAGATGCTGGCCAGCATCGCCGAGACGCATTTCGACCTCGGCGCATGGGAGTGGAAGGAGTGACTGCGCCCAGCACCGCGCCGGATCTGTCGCTCCTCCCCGCCGATCTGCAGGAGCGCTGGCCGCTGGCGGCCGAGCGCGCGAGCCGCAAGCTCGCCGGCCTGTCGGAAAACCCCGCGGCCTGGCGGCTGGTCCAGGCCGCGCAGCGCGCCCCGAATGCCCGGCAGAGGGTGGTGTGGCTGCAGCGCGCGGCGGACGCCTGGGCGGCCCCTATGCGCGCCGTGGCGGCCTGCAAGGCAGGGTGCAGCCACTGCTGCCACACCCCGGTGACGATCACGCGCCTGGAGGCCGATCTGATCGGCCGGGCGACCGGGCGCACGCCGGCATCGCCGGCACGCTCGGTCCGGCTGGACGATCACGAGACGCTGGCGGCGGCGATCGAGGCGCAGGCCGAGCTGCAGGAGCCAGGCTGGCCAGGCCCGTGTCCCTTCCTCGCGGACGGCCGCTGCAGCGTGTACGCGGCACGGCCGATGGCCTGCCGCCTGCTGCTCAACCTCGACGACGACGACCTCCTGTGCCGGCTCATCGAGGGCACGCCGGTCCCGGTGCCATACGCCAATGCCGGGCAGCTCAGGGCGGTGTACCTGCTCGCCCAGCCCGGTGCCGAGCTGGCGGACATCCGCGCCTTCTTTCCCTGACCGGCGAAGCCGTCATGTACGCGCTGGTCGACGGGAACAATTTCTACGTCTCGTGCGAGCGCGTCTTCCGGCCGAGCCTGCAGGGCAGGCCGGTCGTGGTGCTGAGCAACAACGATGGCTGCGCCATCGCTCGGTCGAACGAGGCGAAAGCCCTGGGCATCGGCATGGGCCAGCCGTACCACGAGTTCCGGCGGCTCGAAGGGGATGCAGGCCTCGTCACGCTGTCGGCGAATTTCACGCTCTACGGCGACATGAGCACGCGGCTCATGAGCATCGCCGCAGGCCTCGGGCCCGAGCAGGAAATCTACAGCATCGACGAGTCCTTCGTCGGCGTCGCCGGTGTGCCGGCGATCACCCGCCGGGCCCACCTGGTGCGCGAGCGGCTGCTGCAGTGGATCGGTGTCCCCTGCGGCATCGGCATCGGCCCCACGAAGACCCTGGCCAAGTTGGCCAACCACGTCGCCAAGAGCGCGGACCGCAAGCCCGGCAGCTACCCGGGCGAGTTCGCGCGGGTGGCCAACCTAGGCGAGCTGCCGGCGTCCGATCTGGATGCCGTCCTGGCCGCGACGGAGCTGGGCGACGTGTGGGGCATCGGCCGGCGCATCGGCGAGCAGCTGCGCGCCGCAGGCCTGCGCACGGCCCTGGACGTGGCCAGGCTCGACCCGGCGACGGTTCGCCGGCGCTGGTCGGTGGTTCTGGAGCGCACCGTGCGCGAGCTGCAGGGCCAGCCCTGCATCCAGCTTGAAGACGCCGCGGCGGCCAAGAAGGAAATCGCGTGCACGCGCAGCTTCGGGCGGACGATCCAGCGCCTGCAGGACCTGCAGGAAGCCGTCACCGAGTTCGTCGGCCGCGCGGCCGAGAAACTGCGGCGCCAGGAAAGCCTGGCCGGCCAGCTGCTGGTGTTCATCCACACCAGCCCTTTCCGCCGGCAGGACCGGCAGTACGCCCGCTCGATCACGGTGCCGCTGCGCCGGCCCACGGCCGACACCCTGCACCTGGCGGATGTGGCCATCACCGCCCTGCAGGCGATCTACCGTCCGGGCTACAACTACGCGAAAGCCGGCGTGATGCTGCTGGACCTGCAAGACCAGGCGGTGAAACAGGGCGAGTTGGATCTGGACGAGCCCGGCGCCGATCGTGGCCGGCTCATGGCGGCCATGGACGCGATCAACCGGCGCCACGGACGCGGTGCCGTGCATGCGGCCAGCGCCGGCACCACCGGCGATCGGCGTGAGTGGGCGATGCGACAGCAGCGCCGCACGCCGCACTACACAACGGACTGGCGGCAGCTGCCGATAGCCAGGGCCTGAGCTGCAGCGCAGAATGCAAAGATGGACCTGACGAAAGCCACCCCACGCGCCGCTCTCGATGAAGCCGCCGCGCCGGCGCCTCGGGACCCGCGCGGCCTGTTCGCCAGGCTGGCCGCGGAGCGCGGCCTCATCAAGCCTGGCGACCCGCTCGATCAGAGCGTGGTGGATCTGTGCCTCGATGTCGTCGAAGCCTGCGCGAAGATCGGCGACGGCTACGGGGACCCCGAAGCCGGAGGCAATGCCGGCGAGCACATCAGGTTCGAGCTGGGCGATTTGTAGCGGGCGCCGCCTACAAAGCCTCTGCGGCGGCGAGCGCAGCCTTCACCTTGCGCTGATCGAGTGTCCGCACGACGCCCGCGTTGACTTGGGCGTACTGGCCGGCCGAGCTGCGCGCAAGAGCGCCCGCGGTGAGGTCACCACGCTGGACGATCCCGAGCATTTCCCAGCCCGGAAGCGGACGGTGCTGGTACAGCCGCCACGGGCCGCCAAGTGTGACCGTCAGCCGGCCACGATCGCTCACGACGCCTGGCCCATGCCGAAGGGGTCGGCGGCGTCTAGCACCTGACGGGCCTGTGCAACAAGTGCGTCCACCTTGGCCCAGGCGGCATCTTCCCTGCGCACCACGTCATCGAGATAGGCACGGGCGCGCTGATATTCGGGAGACGTTGGCTCGGCGCCGAACAGGTCTTCGCGGGTGTCAGCCTTGTCCAAGTCGGCGTTGGCCACGGCCGGTTGCTGCGAGGGCTTGGGCTTGATGCAGTTCCATTTTTCTTTCCTTTTGCCCCTCATCCCGGGAGGCGCCGGTGACGCTCAGCATAGAGCGTCAGATGATTGGTGTAACTCAAAAGGCAGGCGGCCGGTTTCGCGTCCGCGAAACGGCGGCCCGCCGCTTCTGCGACGAGCCGGGCTCCGCCCGGCTTCGTCTGGTCAGGCCCGGATCACCACCATCGCGGTGGGCACCTGCGTGCCGACGCCCGCAAAGCTGCCCTCCGGCATCAGGTCGAAGCTGCCGAGGACCGAGAAAAGCGCCCGCTGCCGCGGCCCGGCCGCGCAGATCGCCACCAGCCGGCCGCCAGGGGCAAGGAACTGCTGCGCATGCACGATGTGCTCCACATCGTCCCCGCGCTCGAAGGGCGGATTCATGATGATCGCGTCGAAGCGGCCCAGGTCCTCGACCGTGCACTGCAGGAAGTCACCGCAGACGACGCGCTGCGCGAGCCCTTCATTGCGCAGCGTGTCCGCGAGGGCGCGATTCACTTCAACGGCTACCACGTCGCAGGCGCTTTGTTTCGTGCCAGCGAAAGGCAGCACGCCGGGCAGGCTGCGCAGCAGCACGCCGGTGCCGGCGCTGGGCTCCAGAACGCGCTCGCCCAGCTCGGGCGCCGCGATGGCGACCATGCGGCGCGCAATGTCCTCGGGTGTCGGGAAAAGCTGAGGTGCAGCCACCACCTGAACGCCGCCGGCGCGCAGGCATGCGCGCATCGCGTCGATGGCATCGACCCCTTCGCGTGAGGCCGGCTGCTCGCCAGTGGTCTGCTCCGCAACGGACGCCGCGGGCACTGGCGCCGGGATGACCTCGCGCGCCTCCGGCGCAGCAGCCGCCGACGGCTGGGTCACTTTCGCGTCGGTGATGAACACCGATCGCAATACGCCCTGCCGCACAACCACACGCACACGATGCAGGCCGCAGGCCGACAGGTCGGCCTCCGCGATCTGGCGCCGGCCACCGCCTTCGTAGCGCGAACCCTGGCCAGCCTCGCGCGTGCCCTTGTAGTCCTTGTGCGTTCCGTCCCATTCCGCCTTCGTCATTTCCACGGCGCCGGCATGCGGGTAGTTGGCCAACGGCGGCAGCTTCTTGGCCGCCTTGACCGTGGCAGCCTGCGCCTCGGTCGGGGCCTTGTACTCCCGCACCTCCTCGATGCCGCGCACCCGCACAAATCGCGCGTTCGTCGTCACGCTCAGGACCTTCCCGCCCTTCTTGTTGACGCGAACGATGGTCAGCCATTGGCCGCGAATCAACACCTGTCCACCCGCCTGCATTTCCACGCTCTCTGCCACGAGGCCGCCGCCTTCGTCCAGCATGGCGCGCTCATAGGCAATGCGGTTCTCGTAGTGCGCGATCCAGCGGCCCTGCCTGGCAATGCGCCGCGTGTGTATTTCCACCCCCAGCCGGGCGACATCGGCAACGCTGCGCGGGTTCTCCGCCCGGGTCAGCAATTGGTAGGCCGACGTGCCCCACGGCTGGCCAGCCTCGACCACAGAGAAATGATCCCGGTTGGCGATGGCTACAGCCTGATCGTGCGTCAACCCTTCGGCACTCCACAGCCTGCGGAACACCTCGGCATCGTTGACGATCTTCTGCGACTTGCGCAGATCGGCCTCGATGGCCTTCAGCCGGCGATAGCGCACGTCCGGCGCCTGCTTGTAGGCCGCGTGCAGCTTCGCCGCCTGGGCGCGACGGCTCCAATAGTCCTGCGTCTCCCACAGCTTGACCGCCTTGCGCATGCCGTTCTGAATGCGCTCGGCATCCTTGCGGGCCCGGCGTTCGCTGTGATGGCCCACGAGGATCGGCTGCCCGAGGGGAATGTGCTCAGTGATGGCCTCCACCTGGCGGCGTGCCGCGTCGGCTTCCGCGCCCCGGCGTTCGCTGTAGTCCTCGAAGCGGTCGGCCCTCTCCTCGGCCCGCTCCATCAGGCTGCGGTCCTCGTCCTCGATCTCCCCGCACAGTTCCTCCAGCAGATCGGCCCGGCCAGGCGTCCACATCGGTGCGACGAAAAGCTCTTGCCTCGGCGCCCACTTGAATCCAGCCTTCTTCATCCGCTCATAGGTGCCCGCATCCAGCCGGGCAAACGGGTACAAGCGCAGCTTGTTGTCCTCCGGCGAGTAGGTCGCAGTCCCCAGGCATTCGGACTTTTCAGCAGCTGCTCCTTGGTGAGCCTCGGGGGGTGCGGGGGGAAAGCCCGCTTCGTTGGTGCCGCCTTCGGCCTGGCTGGTGGGTGCGGTCGGTGTGCTCATGATGTGCCCTTTTAGGTGGTGGAAAAAATCTGCTCCTCGGAGCCGCCTCGACGCATGAATAGCGAGGACGGCCAGGCAGCAAGGGCACGCCCGGAAGCCGCAGCCTGGAGCGCAGCGGAAGGACCGGGTGAGGACGTGGGCTCAGCCGCACCCTTGCTGCCTGGTTGCCCGCAGCTATGCGTCGGAGAAGAGGCGGTCCGAGGAGCGGATCGACCACGCTGGATGGAGCACCCGGCCAGATGGCACCCACCAGCCAGGCCGAAGACGGCACCCGCCTGGTCGAAGATCAGGCGCCCACGCCGGGGATGCCGGCGCCGATCGCGCGCATGCGAAGTGCTGCCCAAATTGGCCCCGACCGGCTGCATGGGTGGCCGCGGGAGTGCCCATGCGTAGACGGTGGACCGTCACCGTGGGATGCGACCGCCGCCAGCGGCCGAGCTGCCAAGCGAGGTCCCGCGGATCTGCCGCAGGCAGTTCCGCTGTCCCAGTGGGTGCCAAGCGCAGCGCCGGCGGGAGAGGGCTGGCCAGCCTTCTCCCTCAGAGGGCAAGCGCAGCGCGCAGCGACGGCCCGCCGGCGCGAAGGCGTCAGCCGAGCGCAGCGAGGGAAGGATGGAAGCCCGCAAGGGGCGAGACAAGCCGACAGGCGCAGGCTCGATGCAAAGCACGACAGCCCGGCCGGCCTGGCCGGGACCGCCCTAGGGAGATCCTGAACAAGTGGTATGCGAAGGGGCAGGAGAAGTCGGGCCAGATGAAGCAGCTGGCGGAGAACATGGGCGAGCAGGCGCGCGAGCGCACCGAACCCGGCGGCTACCCGCAAGGCGGCGGCATGCCCGGCGGCAACACGCCGATGCCGGCGGACAAGCGCCACGAGGCCGAAGGCGGCTGAACGTTCGCGTGTCCGAACCAGGCCCCGCGCGTCAGGGACGCCGGGGCTTGCTCTCGTGCACTCCATGGCGTCCGAAACTATTACATTAACCGTTAATGCATTCTTTAACGGAAGAAGACCATGGGTGTGCGAGCCGCAGACGTTGTCCCGATCAGTGAAGCTCGTGCCAGGTTGACGGAACTGGCCGAGGATGTCGTCGGCCGCGGCAGCGAGAAGGTGCTGACGAAAAACGGCGCGAGCTATGTTGCGCTCGTCGATGCCCGGAAGCTGGACTATTACCACGCGTGAGGTCGATGTTGTCCTTCTCCGCGCGGGACAGGACGGCGACGGGCTTCTCTTCGTTCATCTTCATGGCTTACTCACAGGTCCAACAACAATTCGGGGGAAGCCGCGCCGGAGCAGCAGATCATGAGGCTCCGGTTGGCGGCGCGTTCCGCGGGCGAAAGCACCAGATCGCGGTGGTCGGGTATGCCTTGCAGGACGGTCGTCTCGCAGGCTCCGCAGATGCCCTGCTCGCAGGCGGCGGGCACGTCGATGCCGGCCTGGCGCAGCACGTCGAGGATGCTGCTGCCGGGCGGCACGACCAGGCTCCTGCCGCTGCGCGCGAGCCGCACGGCGAAGCCGCCGGGCGCCGGCTCGGTGTCGGCGGAGAAGCGTTCCAGGTGCACCCGCTGCGCCGGCACGCCGGCGCAGGCCTGCTGGAAGGCATCGATCATCGCGGTGGGGCCGCAGCAGTAGAAATGGGTGCCGGGCGACGCGCTGCGCACGATGGCGTGGAGGTCCGGGCGCGGGCTGTCTTCGTCGGCGAAGCTCAGGGCGATCCGCCCGGCCTCCACGTGCCGCGCCATGCCTTGCAGCAGCGCCGCGCCGGAGCGCCGGCGCGCGCGGTAGTGCATCTGCCAGTCGCGGCCCAGCTCGTCGAGGCGCTGGGCCATGGCCCACAAGGGCGTCACGCCGATGCCGCCCGCGATCAGCACGTTGCCGTGCTCGCCCTCGTCCAGCGCGAAGTGGTTGCGCGGCCTGGCGACGCGCAGCAGGGTCCCCGGCCGGGCCTCGTCGTGCAGCCAGGCGGAGCCGCCGCGGCTGGCCGGCTCGCGCAGCACGGCGATCTGGTAGCGCTCCGTGGCGCCCCTTCCGCCGAGCAGCGAGTAGCTGCGGCAGATCTTGCCGGGCAGCTCGATGTCGATGTGCGCGCCCGGCGCATACGAGGGCAGCTCGCCGCCCTGCACCGGCCGCAGGTCGAACTGCGCGATGCCTTGCGCGAGCGGCGAGACGGCGTCGACGCGCACGCTGAGCCAATCGTCCATGGCCGCCTCAGGCCGCCTGCGCCTGGGCCGGCGCGGGGGCATGCTTCTGGTTCCACGCCACGGAGCTATAGGCGCAGCCGGTGATGGCCGTGCCTGGCTGGCTGGCCAGGTGCAGCACCACGGGCACCACCTCGCCCGGCTCGCCCAGCTTCATGTGCAGGCCCAGCTTGCGGCGGCCCTCCTCCATCTGGTCGACGCCGGTGGTGCGGATCGCGCCGGGAAACACCACGTTCACGGCCACGCCGTGCTCGCGCAGTTCCTCGGCCAGGTAGAAGCTCAGGTTGCTGAAGGCCGCCTTCGAGGCGTCGTACGGTTGGTTCAGGCGCAGGTGCGGCCCCATGGACCAGCGCTCGCCGTCGTGGGCGTAGCCGACCCCGCCCTTGGCCGAGATGTTGATGACGTGGCCGCGCTGGCGCTCGATCATGGGGCGGACGAAGGCGCGCGTGATCCGCATCTGCCCGACCACGTTGACGCTGAACATCCGCTCCCACTGCGCGTCCGTCACGTCCAGGACGGCGCAGGCGCCATCGGCCGGGAAGAAGTCGCGTTGCCGCATGGCGGCGTTGTTGACGAGGACGGTGGGCGCGCCGAAGCGTTGCAGCGTGGCGTCCAGCGCCGCGGCCACCTGCGACTCGGAGAGGATGTCGCAGGACAGCGGCAGCGCGCGCGGGTGGGCGTTCAGCTCGCGGTAGTACGGGTCGGCTTCGTCCCAGCGCAGATCCAGCGCGACGAGCTGGCCGCCCTGTGCGAGGACGGCCTGGGCAATGGCCTGGCCGATGCCCCGCGCGGCGCCGGTGACGACGATGACTTGGTCGGAAAGAAGGGATGGCATGGGCCCTTACCATAGCGATCGCAACCCGGGCGAAACAGCCGCAGCTTTGGCATAGCGATAGCTCCAGGGCATCACTTTGCGGCAGCCCCTGGGGAGGAGAACACATGGAAAAGAAGGCGGGCCTGATCGGTCTCGGCGCCATGGGCGCCGGCATGGCGAAGACGCTGCGCACGCGCGGCTACGAAGTGCACGTGTGCGACGTCCGCCCCGGCGTCGCGTCAACCTTCGCCAAGGACGGCGGCGTGGCCCACGCGACGCCGGCCGAAGTGGCTCGCGCCTGCCAGGTCGTCGTCAGCGTGGTCGTCAACGCGCAGCAGACGGAAGAAGTCCTCTTCGGCCAGGACGGCGCCGCCGCCGCGATGGGCCCCGGCAGCGTGTTCGTCATGTGTTCCACCGTCGACCCGAACTGGTCGATCGCCCTGGAAGCGCGCCTGAACGCGCTGGGCATCCACTACGTCGATGCGCCCATCTCCGGCGGCGCCGCCAAGGCGGCCAGTGGCCAGATGACGGTGATGAGCGCTGCCAAGCCCGAGGCCTACGCCGCCGCCGACGCCGTGCTCGACGCCATGGCCGGCAAGGTCTATCGCCTGGCCGACCGCGCCGGCGCCGGCAGCAAGGTGAAGATCATCAACCAGCTGCTCGCCGGCGTGCACATCGCCGCCGCCGCCGAAGCCATGGCCCTGGGCCTGCGCGAGGGCGTCGCGCCCGAGGCGCTGTACGAGGTGATCACGCACAGCGCCGGCAACAGCTGGATGTTCGAGAACCGCATGGCCCACGTGCTGGCCGGCGACTACACCCCGCTGTCGGCCGTGGACATCTTCGTCAAGGACCTGGGGCTGGTGCTCGACACGGCGCGCGCCACCAAGTTTCCGCTGCCACTCGCGTCGACCGCGCACCAGATGTTCATGCAGGCGTCCACCGCCGGCCACGGGCGGGAGGACGACAGCGCGGTGATCAAGATCTTCCCCGGCATCACGCTGCCGGGGAAGTGACGCGCAGCGCGCCTCAGAGGTCGAGCGTGAGGCGCGTGCCGCAGGCGCGCGAGACGCACACCATCATCGTCTGGCCGCTGCGGCGCTCCTCCTCGGACAGGAGCCCGTCGCGGTGGTCGACCGCCCCGTCCAGGACGCGCGTCTCGCACGAACCGCAGATGCCTTCCCGGCACGACGTGGGAACGAACACGCCGGCCTCGTCGAGCACGTCGGCGATGCTTCGATCCGCTGGCACATCGAGGGTCCTGCCGCTGCGCGCCAGCACCACCGAGAACGGCTGCGCGGCGGCCTGTGCCGCGACGGGCGCGCTGAAGCGTTCGATCCGCGGCGCCGGTCGCCCCGCCCTGGCGCAGCCCTCCTCGACCGCCTCCAGCAGCCCTTGGGGACCGCAGCAGTAGACCGCGGCCGCCGGCGCCGACTGCAGGCAATCGGCGACCGGCAGGAAGCCTCGCTCGTCGACCGGGAACAGGTGGACGCCCTCGCCTGCATCACCCAGCTCCTGGACGAACGCCATCGAGCCGCGGCTGCGACCACCGTAGAACAGCCGCCAGCGCGCGCCCTGCGCCCGGGCCTGCGCGATCATCGGGAGCAGCGGCGTGATGCCGATGCCGCCGGCGATGAACAGGTACTCGCCGGCCGGGTCCAGGCGGAAATGGTTCCTCGGCCCGCGAACGTCGAGCGACGCCCCCGGCCGCAGCGCGCCGTGGATGTAGCGGGACACGCCCCGCCCCTCCGGCTGGTGCAGGATCCCGAGGCGCCACGTCGGCGCGCCCAGCGGACCGCACAGCGAATACTGCGCGGTGCCGACGCCGTCGATGATCACGTCGATGTGCGCTCCCGGCTCCCAGGCCGGCAACGGCGCGCCCGTGGGGTCGGCCAGTTCGACCGAGAGGACATCGCACGCCTCCAGGCGCATGCCACGGACCAGGACGCGCCGGGTCTCGCCGTCGGCCGTGCGCGCGACGCTCATGCCCGGCGCGCCTTGTACAGGCTGCCGTGGGCCAGCAGCGCCTGGAACTCCTGCTCGGACACGATCTCCTCGGCGATCTCCACTTCGACCACGTGATCGGCCGGCGCACCGCGCACCACGCCGCGCGGGTCCTCGCCCCGCGCCACGGCATCGATGCACTCCTTGATGATGCGCCGCGACTTCATCACGCCGCGGTCGGACGAGGCGAGATGCTCGAGCTCGCGCGGCTGCAGCCTGCCCTGGCTCGCCTGGGTGAGCGTGTCCTGGCGCAGGATCACCGTGGCCCCCTTGGCGCCCCCCGAGAAATAATCCGGATAGGCCGGCGTTCCCGGCCGGATGTATTCCTGGAACGGCTGCGGCACCGGCATCTCGTAGAGGGTGGGATCGGCGTCGTAGTTGAACGGCGTCGGCCGGCCGTCCGCGTCGAAGGGCGCGAACACGACTTCCCATTCCACCGAGTTGTAGTCGTCCATCGGCACCACCCAGACGCAGCGGATCGTCGACGGTCCCTGGATCGTCTTCTCGGTCGTGTCCGGGATCGGCACCTTCATGCCGTTGGGCGCGAAGAAGTGCACTTCGCGGACGTAGCGCGTGCCCTGCTCGGGGCCGTCGCGCACGGCCACCGCGATCGAGCCCAGCTCCGTGTCGAAGTAGTGGCACTCCGGCGGCTGCAGCCAGGGCTGCACTTCCCGGTGCAGCACCGTGGTGTGCGTCGGGTCCTGGTGGTTGTCCACCATCTGGAGCCAGTTGGAAGGCACGTAGCGCGCGAAGGCGGGGCGGCGCGTGCCGTTGCTGGCGACCAGCACGTCCAGCCGCGGCAGCATGGGCGCCGGCGCCGGCCCCATGTACGCGAAGATCAGGCCGCCCAGTTCCTCAATCGGGTAGCTCACCTGGCGGATGCGGTCCTTGAAGCGGCTTTCGGCCGGCTCGCAGGGCTGGTCCAGGCATTGCCCGGAAGGAGAGAACAGCCAGCCGTGGTACGGGCAGCGCAGGCCCTGCTGGTCGACATAGCCGGCCGCCAGCGACGCGCCCCGATGGGGGCAGCGCGAGTCGATCAGACCGCACTCGCCATCGGGCTTGCGGAACAGCACCAGCTCTTCGCCGAGCACCTTCACCAGCTTGGGCGTGTCGCGCAGGTCGGCGCTGACGCCGACGGGGTGCCAGTAGCGGCGCAGCATGCGGCCGCCGGGGGTGTCCGCGCCGACGCGGGTGAGTTCTTCGTTTTCTTCGACTTTCATTGCAAGGACCCGGAAGGGGAAGAGGGTTGGAAGGCCGGCGCGCGGCGCCGGAAGCGGAACAGGGACACGACGCCACGCGGCGCCCACAGCACCATGGCGACGAAGCTCAGGCCGAGCAGCAGCGGGTACCAGGTCGAGGTGCTCAGGATCTGCTTCAGCGACATGAACAGCGCCGCGCCCAGCACGGGCCCGAACAGCGTCTGCAGGCCACCGAGCAGCACCCAGATCACCACCTCGTTGGACAGCGCGGGGCCCACGAGGTCGGCCGACAGCGTGCGCACCAGCAGCGCGTACAGCACTCCGGCGATCCCGGCGATCAGGGCGGACGCCAGCGTCACCAGCAGCTTCACCGCATTCACGTCGTAGCCCAGGGCTTCGACGCGCCGCTCGTTCGACTTGATCGCCAGCAGCAGCAGGCCGAAGTTGGAGCGCACCAGGGCCCGCGCCCCGAGGTAACAGGCCACCGCCACGGCGGCGACGATGGCGTAGCCCAGCTTCGGCGGCAGCGCCGCGAACGAGCGGTTGCGCGGCAGCAGCAGGCCGTCCTCGCCGCCGGTCAGGCCGGTCGCGGCCAGCACGAAGGTGAAGAATGCGAACGAGGCCAGCAGCGTCACGATGATGTAGCCCGTGCCGCCGGTGCGCAGGGCGAAGTAGCCCACCAGCACCGCCAGCAGCACCACGGCCAGCAGGGCCGCCGCGATCGCGAGCGCGAAGCTGTCCTGCCGCAGCAGCACGATGCTGAAGGCGTACGCCGGCACGCCGAAGAAGACGGCGTGGCCGAAACTCGGCAAGCCCGTGTAGCCCAGCAGCAGGTCCAGCGACACCGCGAACAGGCCCCAGATCAGCAGCTCGGTGGCGATGTAGACGCCGAAGCGCGACAGGAACAGCGGCACGGCGAGCAGCACCAGCGCGAGCAGCGCCAGCACGCGGCCGGAAAGCACCGGGGCGTTCATGCCCGCACCCCGGCGCGCCGCCAGATCACGATGGACATCAGCAGCAGCAGCGTGAGCAGCGAGGCGAACGTCGGCTTCATGCCGAGCGACAGCACCGACTGCATCACGCCGGCCAGCAAGCCTGCCAGCAAGGTGCCGCGCACGTTGCCCATGCCGCCGACCACCACCACGACGAAGGCCATGATGAGGATCTCCAGCCCCATGTGCGGATAGGCGCTCGTCACCGGCAGCATGAAGGCGCCGGCCAGGCCGGCGAGCCCCGCGCTGATCACGCTCACGAGGAAGTAGACCTTCCAGGTGGAGACGCCGACGACCGAAGCCGCCTCCTCGTTGCTGGCGATCGCGCGGATCAGGATGCCCTGGCGCGAGCGCGCCAGGAACACGCTCAGCAGCGCGATCATCGCCAGGCCCAGCGCCATCACCAGCACGCGGTACTTGCCGCCCAGGAAAGGCAGCGTTCCTTCGAGCGGCAGGTCGACCAGCTTGAAGTCTTCGCCGAAGACGTGCTGCGCCAGTTCGCGCAGCACGTAGCCGATGCCCAGCGTCAGCAGCGCCCAGCGCAGCGGGCCGGAGCCGAGCATGCGGCGGAAGAACATCATCAGGATGCCGCCGCCGATCAGGCCGGTGGCGATTGCCGACAGCACCACCGCCAGCCAGAAGTTGCCGAGCCAGCCCTGGAACACCCAGGCCAGGTAGGCGCCGAGCATGTAGAACTCGCCGTGGCTCAGGTTGACGATGTGCAGGATGCCGAAGACCAGGCTCAGGCCCAGCGCCGTGAGGGCGATCGTCGTCCCCACCAGCAGGCCGTTCGTGAGCTGGATGCCGAGTTGCTCCATGTTCAGATTCCCAGGAAGCGTTCCGCTTCCGCCGCGCCGAGCGTGTCGGCGGTCGCTTCGACGCGACCGTTGTTCATGAGATAGACGCGCGTGGACAGCTGCCGCAGCAAGGCGAGGTTCTGCTCCACGAGCACCACGCAGGCGCCGGCGCCGGCCAGCTCCGCGATCACGCCGCCGATCTCGTCGACGGCCTTGGGCATGAGGCCCTCCGTGGGCTCGTCGATCAGGTAGATCGACGGCTCCAGCAGCATGATCCGCGCGAAGGCGAGCAGCTTGCGCTCGCCGCCGCTCAGCGACCCGGCCACCTGCGCGCGCCGCTCGGCCAGCCGGCCGAAGCGCTTGTAGGCGAGTTCGACCTTGCGCACGTCCAGCCGGTTCGCATACAGCGGGACGAGCAGGTTCTCTTCCACCGTCAGGTCCGGGCAGATCTCGCGCTGCTGCGCGACGTAGCCGATGCCGCGCCGCGAGGCCAGCGCCGGCGCGGGGGTGATCGTCTCGCCGCGCACGCGCACCTCGCCGCCGTGCACGTCCACCAGCCCCATGATGGCCTTCAGCGTGGTCGTCTTGCCCACGCCGTTGCGGCCGACCAGGCTCACGACCTCGCCGCCGACGGCGGCCAGGTCGACCCCGTGCACCACGCGCGACGCGCCGTAGCCGGCCTCCAGCCCGCGAACTTCAAGCATGCGCGGCCTCCTTGTGCAGGTAGGCGGCGCGTACCGCCGCATGGGCGCGCACTTCCTGCGGCGTGCCTTCGGCGAGGATCTCGCCGTTGTGCAGCACCGTCACGCGGTCCGCCAGCGCCATCACCATGTCGATGTCGTGCTCCACGAACACGATGGCCTTGTCGCGCGCCAGTTCGCGGATCACGTCGGCGAGCTCGGCGCGCTCCTGCGTCGTCAGGCCCGCCATGGGCTCGTCCAGCAGGAGCAGCCGGCTCTCGTTGGCGAGCGCCAGCGCGATCTCCAGCCGCTTCTGGATGCCGTGCGCCAGCGAGCTCGTCTCGACCTCGGCCCAGCTGCCCAGCCGCCATTGCTGCAACAACGCGTGCGCCTGTTCCCGCACACGGCGGCGGCCCGCGGGCAGGACCCATTCGCGCCACGGCAGGTCGCGCTGCACGGCCAGTTCCGCCGCCTGCAGGCAGGTCAAGCCCTCGAACAGGCGGACCACCTGGTAGGAGCGACCGATGCCCAGGCGGGCGCGGCGATGGACCGGGAGCGCCGTGATGTCGCGTCCATCGAGCCAGATGGAGCCGCCCACCGGGCGCGTGGCGCCGGCCAGCAGGTTCAGCAAGGTGCTCTTGCCCGCCCCGTTGGGGCCGATCAAGGCGTGGACGCTGGCGGGCCGCACCTGGAGCGCGACATTCCGGAGCGCATGGAAGCTCCCGAAGCGCTGCGACAGCGCCCGGGTTTCGAGCAGGTACATGGAAGCGCGCTTACTTGATGCGGACCACGTCCGACGCGGGGATCTGCTGGATCACCTGCTCGGTGCCGCCGCGCACGGTGCCGATGTAGAGCGGGCTGATGCCCTGCCGGTCTTCCTTGCGGACCTTCAGCGGGCCGCCGGGGAACTGCACGCTGGCCGGCACGTCCAGCGTCTCCAGGGCGGAGATCAGCTTGTCGGTGTCGTCGCGGCCGCGGAAGCCGGACTTCTCGATGGCCTTCAGCAGCGCGTTGGTGGAGACATAGGACTCGTAGCCGTTCAGCGGGATGGGGTCGCCGGATGCGCCCCGGTAGGCCTTCTGGAAGGCGCGGTTCTCGGGCGTGTCCAGCGGGCCGTTGGCTTCACGCAGGTAGCCGCCGATGTAGGCGAGGCCTTCGGTCGCTTCCGGCAGCTTGGCGAACACTTCCGGGATCACCAGCGACTGCATGCCGGCGAGCTTCATCTTCTTGCCCAGGCCTTGCGAGAGCGCCTCCTGCAGGGCGAGCGTCGCGTCGCGGCCGGCGAAGACGAAGTACACGCCGTCGGCCGAGCGGTCGACCCGGCTCACGTAGGCCGCCATGTCGGTGGCGCCGAAGGGCACGCCCACCGAGCCGACCACGTTGCCGCCGGCTTCCTTGAACGCGGCGAGCCCCGATTGGCCGTAGGCCGTGTCGGAGTACATCACGTACCAGCGCTTGCCGACGTTCTGGGACAGCCAGGACACGAAGGCGACGTTGCGCTGCTTGTTGCTCGCATGGATGCGGAAGGCGTACTTGTTGATGCGGTCCGGCGCGTTGAACTCGTCGACCCAGCAGCCGCTGGCGACCAGGTAGGCCAGCTTGGCCTCGCGGGCGAACTGCTGCATGGACAGGCACTCGGCGCTCGACAGGCCGCCCATGAGGACGTCCACGCCCTCGCGGGTGTCGAGCTCGCGGGCGTAGCGGATGGCGTCGGCCACCTTGGCCGCCGAATCGCGCTCCACCACCTTGAACGTCACGCCCTTGAGCGCCGGATTCGTTTTCGCGCCTTCGAGCGCCAGGTCCATGCCGCGGCGCGCCGCCTTGCCCAGCGCCGCGAACGGGCCGGTCTGCGGGTTGACGAAGCCGATCGTGATCTCGGCGGCGCGCGCCGCGGGCGCGAACGCGATGCCGGCCAGCAGCGAAGCGGTCGCGGCGAAGAGCGCCAAGGTTCTCGGCAGGGAGGGGGCCATCATTTCTCCTGTGGTGGCTGTTTTGAAAGTGCCTTCTTACATACTACGCTGCAATCTGGCCCCCACCGAGCCCGTGTTTTCCCTAATTACCTCGGGATTGGCCCGATCTCTTTTCTGTTAGCGCCTACCTACAATCGCGGGTGGAGGAGCCATGCAAGAGAAACGTCCATCCGCGCGGCGCGCAGCCCCTGCGCCCACGGCGAAGCCGGTGGGCCGCCCGAGAACGGGGGCGCGCGAAGCCATCGTTGCCGCCGCCGTCGGCGAGTTCGCCCAGGAGGGATTCGGCGGGGCGCGCATCGAGCGCATCAGCAAGGGCGCGAACACCAGCGACCGGATGCTCTACTATCATTTCGAGAGCAAGGAAGCCCTCTTCCTCGCCGCGCTCGAAAAGGTGCATGAAGACATCATCGAAGCCGTCTCGCGCATCGAGCTGCGCCAGCTCGACCCGCGCGACGGCATGAAGCGCTTCATCGCCTTCCTCTGGCGCTACTACCAGGAGCACCCGGAGTTCATCAGCCTGGTGAACTCGGAGAACCTGCACGGCGCCCGGCATGTGCGGGACTCGAAGCGGATCCGCGGCAGCTCGGGGGCGCTGCTATCGGTGCTGGAAGACCTGATGTCGCGCGGCGTGGCCGCGGGTCACTTCCGCCGGGACGTGACGATCACGGAGGTGCACCTGACCATCGTGTCGCTGTGCTACTACTACCTGTCGAACTCGGCGACCATGTCGCACTTCCTGGGGTTCGACATGCTGCAGGCGGAGGCGAAGGACGCGTGGCTGGGGTATATCTCGCGGCTGGTGCTGGATTTTTTGGGGGAGAGGGTGGGATAGCGGGAAGGGGCTGCGCTGGGGCTACTGCTCCGTGGACCGCTCGCAAGGGATATGGGAGGAACCGAGCCGTTGAACGCCGCCGTCGTGCAGCGGCACTGGCCCTAAGACGCAGTGGTCCACTGGAGCGGGCGATGGGAATCGAACCCACGTCTTGAGCTTGGGAAGCTCAGGTCCTGCCATTGAACGACGCCCGCGGTTCAGCCGCGCATTGTAGCGGTTTGCCGCTTCGATTCGCCCGTGCTGGGGCGACTTCCTCCTCGACGGCTAGAGTGCCGTGGGCTACTGCCAGACGGGCGCGGTCCTGGCGTCGAATGTATGCACCTTGGCGTGAAACACCTTTTCAATCTCAGCGACTCGCGCCTTATCGATATCCGAATACACGCCGATGTACACGCTCCACAACTTGGGCGCGCTCTTCGACAAGTAGTGTGCGGCGCGGTTTAGAGCTTCAAGAATGTGCAAGTCGTACTCGCCAAATCCAAATCCCAACGTGATCACCGAGCCATCTACTTCGCATAGGGCGTCGTAGCAGTGAGACAGGTAGGGGTTGTGCCGGATCTGAGCCAGTTTCTCATCCCCATTGCCTGCGGTCACGAATATGGGGTACTCCTCCTTCTCGATTCTCTGGCTGATCTTCTCAAGCAGGTAACCCTCAACCGGGTCGTATTGCTCCTTGATCACCTGCGTCCCAGTGTCGAAGAGTGGAAGCGCCCCGTGTAAGTAGAAGATGTTCTGCTTGGTGGCGTTAGGGAAGGTCTGAACAAGTCCACCGATCATGCCGCGGCGCGTTGAATAGCGCAAAGGAGCCTGCGCGAATGAGCCAGATCAGTTTTGCGGACGCGGAGTACGCCGGCAAGCGGAAGAAGACCCGGCGCGAGGTGTTCCTGGAGGAGATGGAGCAGGTGGTGCCGTGGAAGGTGCTGCTCAAGATCATCGAGCCGCACTACCCAGTGGCCGGCCGCGGCCGCAGGCCGTACGCGCTGGAGTCGATGCTGCGGGTGCACCTGATGCAGAACTGGTTTGCCCTGAGCGACCCGGCGATGGAGGAAGCGCTGTATGAGATCGCCTCGCTTCGCAGCTTCGCGCATTTGAGCCTGAACGAGCCGATTCCGGATGAGACGACGATCCTGAACTTCCGGCACCTGCTGGAGGCGAACGACCTGGCGGACGACATCTTCAAGGCGGTCAACGCGCTGCTGGCGCGCAAGGGCCTGCTGCTCAAGCGCGGCAGCATCGTGGACGCCACCATCATCGCGGCGCCCAGCTCGACGAAGAACGCCGAAGGAGAACGCGACCCGGAGATGCACCAGACCAAGAAGGGCAACCAGTGGTTCTTCGGGATGAAGGCGCATATCGGGGTGGACGCCGACAGCGGCCTGGTGCACACGGTCACCGCCACGGCGGCCAACGAGGCCGACGTCGAACAGGTGGCCGATCTGCTGCATGGCAAGGAAGAACAGGTGTGGGCCGACTCCGGCTACCGCGGCGCTCCGAGCCGCGTGGGCCGCGACGATCTGCAGTGGCACATCGCGGCCAGACCGAGCGACATCGCCAAGATGCCCGAAGGCCGCGCCAAGGCCAAGGTCCAGAAGCAGGAACATCGGAAGGCCAGCGCGCGCGCGAAGGTGGAGCACCCGTTTCGCGTCATCAAGCGCCAGTTCGGATTGGTGAAGGTGCGCTTCCGCGGGCTGGCCAAGAACACCGCGCACGTGGTGACCCTGTTCGCGCTGTCGAACCTGTGGATGGCGCGAAAGCAGTTGATGGCCATGACGGGAGTGGTCCGTCCGAAAACAGCGTGAGGCGAGGAAATGAGGTCGAAATCGCCTGAAAACGCGAGTCAGACGCGGCACTGCCTGATCACGCGCCCACTTGATGCGCCAGGCGTGCGCTTGAATCGGCCTTGTTCAGACCTTCCCTAGACTTCAACCCGCATGATGATCTTCTGTAGGTTCGAGAACGGCCACCGCACAGGCCTCGACGCCGGCGACGATGCCGAGGCTGTCGGCTACGCCCGCGGCCTGGCCAGCGCGGCACTCTGCCTGGGCACGCGCGCGTGGGTCACCACCAGCCTGCCAGACGAGGAAGGGCCGGACAACGACGGATGGCTCACCCCCGAGGCCTGGCTGGAGCTGAACACCTGAGCGGCGCGCGGCTACCGAACCGCCCTGACCACGGCAGGCGCATCCGCCATGTCCTCGATGCCGACCGGGATCGGCGGCATCCAGCGCACCTCACGCGGCCGTAGCGCCAGGTCAACGCGGTGTGACCCCAGGACGTAGGTGTGCCAGTGCGGACGGCGCACGTGGGGCGCCGGCGAAGGCCTGCCGGCTATGTCGGCGTCATGATGGTCCCCCCGCGCAGCCTCGTAGGCGATGCGAAGCGCCGCGCCGAGGCGCAGGCCCACGTCCCAAAGCGCGGGCCGCTCCGCCGGAAACAACCGCTCTCCGCCGCGGCGGGTGCGCACCGGCGCCGGCGGCGCCGGCCAGCCAGGCTGCCCACCCCGGGTCAGCTCGGCACCGGCCGAGCAGACGTAGAGCAGCAGCGACAGGATCGGCTGCATGATTCCGGCCAGGTGGCGGCGCAGTTCATCATCGGCAGAGTGGTACGTGCTGCGCACCGATTCAAGAAGGGAGTCACCCTCCAGCTTGACGCTGAGGCCGAGCATCGCGCGCTCGTCCCCCATCGCTTCCGGCGCGTGCGCGGTGTTCAGCAGCATCGAGAGGAAGAACGGGGAAGTCTCAGTCGCTCCACCTGGCTCAAGTAAGCACCACACGCCATGCGCGGGCCCGCGGAAGGTCTGCATCCCATCCAGTTCCACGTAGATGCACCAGCCAGGCAGGCGGCGAAGCACATCCACCGGCAGGGCCGCATCGAGCTGCGTTTCAGCGAGGGCGGCGCGCAGCGTCGGATCGAAGCGAAGAATGGTCTTGGTCATCCGCCACGCGGCCAGCGCCGTCACCTTGGCGGCCAGGGCAGGGCGTTCACCGACGAGAGGGAACGCAACGGCGGTGGGTGCATAGCACCAGGCCGGCCAGGGCTGCTGTTCGCGGTAGGTATCACGCAACTGCTCATGCCGGCGCCACACGTCGTTCACGATGCTCGGCAGACGATCCAGCGCGAGCAATGCCGGATGCGCCGAAGACGGCTTTTCCACGAATCTCTCCCTTGCTTTCTATGAGCACCGACGCGAATCCACGTCGATGCAAGCTACAGCCGCCCACCCGATCCCGGCGAACGCTGCTACCTCCCGTTGCGCAAGGCACGCCCCTTAGACCATGCGCGCCAGACGTTGAAAACGCCAATCACGAAACTCACGACAGATGGCCAGATGCCCAGATCAAAGGCGACCGTAAAGTCCGCGTGGGTCGGTGCCGGTGCATAGTTGGCAAAGCCAATGACACCAGCGACGATTAAGATGATTCCGGCAATGAACTGAACAAAGTGCCAGCGCAAGACAAACGCCAGCGTGCTGGGTGCTTTCATTGAAATTCTCCCTTCGATAACGCACTGTTTGGATTTTGACGCCACTCGGCCCAAAGTAGACCGTGGTTCCACGCTGCTCTATGGGCCAATTTCTTAGCCGCTGTAATACAGCCAAAACTCCCTCAGCACGTAGAAGCCGAGCGCGGCGACGGCGAGAAATTCGAGCGCGGCGGCCGCGAGCGCTGCGAGCATCGATCCGCGACGCTTCGCCGAGATGCTGACAAGCAGCCCCGTGGCAAACGCGCCTGCAGCCCCGACAAAAAGCACCGCGACCTTGATGGGGCCAGGCATGGGCTCACCAGGCGCCGTCAGCGCTGCACACAGCAGCAGCGCAAGCACGGCCATGATCGTGGCCGCCAGGCTCACAAGCCACCCTTTGTTTTCTTGAATGAACTTTTCCATGAAGAACTCCCTTGTGATTTGAATTGGAACCGATCAGGCGTCCTCGCCTGAGCGGTCAGGTGCGCGAAGCGCCGATACCCATCGGCTTCGCTTCGCCGTCGTGCGTGCCTTCCATGTCTCGGTGGAGGAGGGGGCCGAGCGGGTCGTTTCCTCGACCCGATGCGTGCCCTGTCCATAGAGGTCGTTGCCGGCGTCCGCCAGCGCCTGCAGATGCCGCAGCGCATCGGGTGAGTGCGGCATCCACTTCTGCGCGCGAGCGCCGGCCGAGCCCTCCGGCAAGGCGACGGACGCCGACAGGCGGATGAAGCGCAAGGGCTGACGCATGGACGCGCGGATTCTGGCGCAGGCACGGCTAGTCGGCCCAGGTCAGGACAGGCACGCCAGGGAGCTTCACGGGCAGCAGCCACCCCTCGGTCAGCAGCCGGCGGATGTAGGCGCCGGCGGCCTCGCCAGAACGCCGGCCAGGCGCGCCGCGATTGGCAGGCTGCAGCGCAGCCGCCGGCGACGAGATCTGTCGGCTCATGGCAGTGCCCCGCATGCCCTGCGGTCCAGGGCGTTGTCCACCTGCAGCTGCTCGGCGGCGATGGCGATGAACCGGGCGCGCCTGGTGCGGCGCACGGTGAAGTTCTCGTCCACCACGCCATTGAGGCGCGCCCAGTGGTTCCAGGCGAAGGAGCGGCCGAGTCCCACAGTCGTTTTCGTGCTCGGGAAGCTGGGCGCATCGCGCACCATCGCCTCCCAGTCGTCGCCGAAATCCACGTCGTCGAACCGGCTGTGCCGTCCGGTGAGGGCGCGACGCTCGACATGCAGGGCCCTGTCCATCAGCTCGGGATGGTGGCCGGCCAGCCAGAACAGCTCCCAGGGCCGCGAGGCCGGGCAGAAGAAGCACGCCGACTTGATCGGCACCATGTCGGCGCCGAGATGGTCTTCGATGGCCCGCACACAGTCGGCGCGGCTCCAGCCGGCCAGTTGGAGCGGGTAGCAGTATTCGCAGGGTCCGAGGGCCCGGCCCGCTGCGGCCGCCCGCCGACGGTCGGCCTTCCCGCAGTCGTAGCCGATCAGCTTGACGATGCGCTGCCCGCGCGCCTGGGCATGCCGCCACAGCGGATGCGCAGACCTGCGCGCCGGCCCCCGGCTCACGCCGATCAGGAACTGGTCCTGCGGCTGCTGCTTCCACTTGATCGAGCAGGACTTCAGGCCGAAGGCCAGCGAGGGCAGTGTTTCGTTGGCGAGGCAGTTGCCTTCGAGGTCGTCGTAGGGCGTCGTGGACAGCGTGGCCTTGCGGCACACATCGACGGTTGGCCAACCCCATTCGCGCAGCAGGGCCTGTATCCGCGCCAGGTGGGCCCAGGTCGGAGGCTTCTCGCCTCCCGTGTCGGCGAAGGTGATGACGCTCGGCCGCAGGCCGGCGAGGCGCAGCAGGACGAGCATGGCGGTGGAATCGACGCCGGCGCCGAAACACAGGGCCAGCGGACGGCCGAGGAGGGCCGACCGCACAGCGCTGCGCTGCGCGTCGGTGAGCATGAGGGACATGGCTATCTCCGGGAAAGGGTGAGGGCTGGGGGCGGGGTGCGTGCAGTCACCATGACCCGCCGCCCTTGGCCAGCGCCGTCATGCAGTCCTCGCAGTCGCAGGGCACGATGGCCCGCAACTGCCGCAGCATGTCGGCCACGGTGGGTTCGATCAGCGTGTGGCAGCAGTCGTCCGACATGCACCAGCCCGGCCGCAGCAGCACGTCGTAGGCAAAGCCGTCTGGCCGTTCGGTGCAATAGCCGCCGCCGGCGTGCAATTCGAATACCCGGTCTGCATGGGCATCGCACCATGCCCGCAGCGTGGCGGGAGGTGTGTCGCCGGAGTAGCGCACGCTCGGGCGCTTCTTGTCGTTGTTCATGGGTGTCCTCGGCCGTGGGCGAGAAGCGCCGCAGCGCGAGGCTGCGGCTGCTTCGATCAGCCCTGCTCGTCCTCGTCTTCTTCCTGGCCGTCTTCCTCGAACTCTTCCCGCAGGACGGGCATCGGGTACGGCTGCAGGGTGGAGGGGAGCCAGCGACGGCCATCCAGCAGTGAGGCGGTCGCGGCGATGGCATCGGCCTTCTTCATCTTCTCGATGGGCTGTGCGGCTTGGGCGCCCACACACTCCGTCACGGCCTCGACCATCTTGGACTTGGGCACATGGCCCAGGTAGTTCTCGATGCTCGGATACCACCAGTCGGCCATGTCCACGCCGAGGGCTGATTCGATGCCCTGCGCAAGATCGAAGCCGCCACGCGGGTGCTTGCGCACCGGATCGGGCGACTGCACGCTGTAGGCGCGGGCCACCGAGCGGGCCAGCAAGCTCAGCAGGTCCGGGACCGCCATCGCCAGCAGATGGGCGAACAGGTCGGAACTCTCGCCGGGCAGCGATGCCAGCAGGGCGTCGGCCTCCTTCAACACGCCTGCCGCCTTCGTCCCGTCGAAGTCCGCCGCGTTGCGCTCCACGTGGTGGGTGTTATCGGCAAAGCGCACATCCAGGGGAGAGGACTGCCAGGGCTGACGCTCGCGCAAGATCAGCGTGTGCAGCAGCGCAGCCAGCGCACTCACCGGGTTCTGCGAAAGGCTCGCGGCCACGGCGGCAGTACGGTGGGCCGTCATGTTCTGGCACAGGGCCGCGCTGTACTCCGCGCGCTCCTTCGGCGCCGGGCTGGAGGCGGAAAGGGCCTCGGCAGCAGCCGCAGCGCCTTCGTCCCCGTTCTTGGCCGCAGCAACGATGGCCTTGCGGTCCTCGGGGCGCACCAGACCCTCGGTGACGCACAGTGTGCCGTCCGAATCGATGGACAACACCACGCCGGCCGTCGCCTTCTGCTCGGGCTTCCAGACCCGCAGCACATCCTGCATGGCGCTCAACTGGTCCACCAGTTGCTCGGCCTGCTCTTCCAGGCTGTCGTGTTCCGCCTGCTGTTCGTCCGTCCAGACCCCTTCCTCGTCGGTTTCGGAGTCGTAGGCCGTCAGCGCCTCCAACTCGTCCAGGCGCTCGTTCAGTCTGTTGATGCTGGCCTGCAGGTCGTCCATCGCAGCCGCCTCCTGCTTCGACGGCTTGGCCGACTCGCAGTGCAGACGGGCGAAGTGGGAGCGGTCGGCCGAAGTGAAGTGCATCCGCACCTCAGCCCACTTCCAGCCAGCCTCTTCCAAGGCCGTCGCCTCGGCTTCCAGGCGTTCCGCCGCCAGCCGGTTCAGCAGCGCACCGTCCTGCAGGAACACGGCATCGCTCTCGGAGAACAGGTCCTCGCGCAGCGTGCCGCCTGCCTCCCGGTACTTGTCCAGGCCGACGAAGACCGCCAGTGGCTCCGACGCCTTGATTTCCTCCTTCGTCAGCGCGGCACGGATGCTGTACGCGCTGCGGCTGTACTGGGGCAGCGATTCCCACACCGCCTGCTGACGCTCATGGTCGGACGTGAGGGCCAGGGCCTGCAACTGCCCCTGTTCGATCTTGCCCTCGCGGTACAGGTCGATGAACATCGGCGCCAGGTTCGCCAGCGCTAGCCGTCGCTCCACCGTCAGCACCGACACCCCGAAGGCAGCGGCGACCTGACCCGCCGTCTTGCCCTCGTCCACCAGCTTCTTGAAGGCCACCATCTGGTCGGCCGGATGCATGACCTCCTGAGCGAAGTTCTCGGTCAGGCTCACCGCCACCCCGCGCGACACGTCGAACACAAGGCACTGCACCGGGGCATCCTTCGCCATCCGGCCTTGCTTGACCAGCCAATGCAACGCGGCCAGCCGGCGACCACCCGCCACCACGCCGAAGGTTTCACCCTTTGTGCCCTTGCGCTTCTCCGGCACCACGCACAGGCGGTACAGCAACCCTTGCGCCTCGATCGTCGCGGCCAACGCCGGGATGGTTTCCGTGTTGCGCACCTTGCGCACGTTCCGCTCCGAGAGGAACAGGCTGTTCAGCGGGATCGACCGCTCCTGGCCTTGTTCCACCGGCACCACCTCGCCATCGACCTCCACCACCACGTCACGATCCGTTGCGTCAAAAGCTGCCATGAGATTTCTCCATTCAAGCCAACCGGGTTCCAAGATTCCGAGCCCATCAACATCTGAGGTTC
>NZ_JBIQNC010000037.1:24109-29165 GCF_044462705.1 Xenophilus sp. | reverse complement strand
ACCGAGCGGTTGCTGGTCACCAGCATCGAGCCGCGCTCATAGCGGCGGCTGACCAGTTGGCCGCCAGCCGCCGCGGCGCAGGTACTCGTGCACCGTGTTGCGGCTGCACCCCAACTCCCGGCTGATGCGCTTGGCGCCCCAGCCTAGCGCCTGCAGCGCCAGCATCTTGTGCACCTCCTGCGGCGCCAGCATCGTCTCGCCCCTTCGGCCCGTTTCGACCGACAGAGCTTGCTCGATCACCTCTTCCATCAATGACCTCCTTCACAGTGAAGGGGGTCAGTTCTCGATGGCGCCAGGGGGGCAGTTTTTCATGGCGCCTGACACCCCGTAGCTTCTCATAGCTCGGCTGGAGACTTTGAACACGTTCTGAGGCATGGGGCGGCTGCGTGCGGTTCTGTTGAGCCATTGCCACCCGAGCGTCGAGGCGGAGCCTTCGCATGCCGATGAGCACCTCACCAGAGTTGCTTGCGCAGACGCTAATGCTTATCGACGTGCGGGTCCTCGATCACAATCGTGGTGGCGCGGGACGAACACGGTCTCGATGGCCGAAAGAGGTCTCATTTGCCCCAGGGGAGCGGCCGCAGCGCTCGTACACCGCCCGGCGCTTGCTTACCCAGGAAAAGACGCAGCTGATCGACGACGCGCTGATCGTTGGGGAATACCTGACAAAACCGACATTGCTCAGCATCAGTCGAGAGCCAAGGATATGCCCCCATTTTTCAAGCCCGTGCCCCCATATGTGCCCCCATATGCCCCCGGATTGAGGCATACTTTCTTGGACGATTTTGGATGCTCAAACCGGGATTACAGAGGGAAGAAAGAAAAAGCCCGGACGTCGTTGGACGTTACCGGGCTTTGAAATGGTGCCGCTTGTCGGAATCGAACTGACGACCTACCGCTTACAAGGCGGGTGCTCTACCAACTGAGCTAAAGCGGCGCGCGGCGAATTCTACCGGCCGGCCCTCACCTCATTTGACGCGCTTGAGCGCCGGCCGCGGCGCGCCGCCGGTCGGCGGGCGCGGCGGCTCCTCGTCCCCGTCGGCGGGCGCGGCCTCAGGCTCCGAGACGGCCTCGTCCTCGGCCACCAGGTGCATCACCCGCGACTCCGCCTCCGCCGGCCGGCCGGGCTCGGCCGGTGCCGCCACGGCGGTCGGGAAGGCCATGCCCTGCCCGTTCTCGCGCGCGTAGATCGCCACCACCCGTCCGACGGGCACGATGATGTCCCGCGCGGTGCCGGCGAAGCGGGCCTTGAACTCGATGAACTCGTTGCCCAGCTTCAGGGCGCTGGTCGCGTCGTAGCTGATGTTCAGCACGATCTCGCCGTTCTTGACGTACTCGCGCGGCACCTGGACCGATTCGTCGACCTGCACGGCGACGTAGGGGGTGAAGCCGTTGTCCGTGCACCATTCGTACAGCGCCCGGATCAGGTAGGGCCGCAGCGAGGACGTTTCGAGAGCGTTGATCATGATGGAGGCGGATGCCGCGACGACGCAGCGGAGCTTACTTGCGCATCACCTTCTCGGACGGCGTGAGGGCCTCGATGTAGGCGGGGCGCGAGAAGATGCGTTCGGCGTACTTCAGGAGCGGCGCCGCGTTCTTGCTCAGGTCGATGCCATAGTAGTCCAGGCGCCACAGCAGCGGCGCGATGGCCACGTCGAGCATCGAGAAGTTCTCGCCCAGCATGTACTTGTTCTTCAGGAACACCGGGGCCAGCTGCGTCAGGCGGTCGCGGATGTGCGAGCGGGCCTTCTCCAGCGCCTTCTCGTTGCCCTTGGTGCTGCGGTTCTCCAGCGTCGACACGTGGACGAACAGTTCCTTCTCGAAGTTCAGCAGGAACAGGCGCACGCGCGCGCGGTCCACCGGGTCGCCCGGCATCAGCTGCGGATGCGGGAAGCGCTCGTCGATGTACTCGTTGATGATGTTCGACTCGTACAGGATCAGGTCGCGCTCGACGAGGATCGGCACCTGCCCGTACGGGTTCATGATCGAAATGTCTTCGGGCTTGTTGTAGAGATCGACGTCGCGGATCTCGAAATCCATGCCCTTCTCGAACAGCACGAAGCGGCAACGGTGGGAGAAAGGGCAGGTGGTTCCGGAATACAGCACCATCATGGCGAAAGGCTCCTAAAAATCAAAAAGAGTGGACCGCCAGGCAGCCCACTCCTACGAGAGACGCGCACGCCACGCGAGGCAGGCGTGCACACCCGGCGCTTCTTGCTACTTCACGTCCTTCCAGTACGCGGCATTGAGGCGCCAGACGAAGACCAGGCTCATCACCAGGAACAGCAGCACCCAGACGCCCACGCGCACGCGGGTGTTCTGGGCCGGCTCGGCCATCCATTGCATGTAGTTCACCAGATCGCCGACGGCCTGATCGAACTGCAGCGGCGTCAGGGTGCCGGGCTTGACCTGCTCCCAGCCGCTGATGACATCGGTCTCGTGACCGTGCTGCTCGACCTTGCTGTAGACCGGCCGGCGCTCGCCCTGCAGCTCCCACAGCACGTTGGGCATGCCCACGCTCGGGAAGGCCAGGTTGTTCCAGCCGGTGGCTTTGCTTTCGTCGCGGTAGAAAGTGCGCAGGTAGGTGTAGAGGTAGTCGGCACCCGTGCCGCCGTGGCCGGCGAGCGCGCGCGCCGCCAGCGTCAGGTCGGGCGGGTTGGCGCCGAACCATTCCTTGGCCTGCTTCGGGTCGATGTTCGCCTTCATCGTCTCGCCGACCTTCTCGGTGGAGAACAGCAGGTTGTCCTTGATCTGCTGTTCCGTGAGGCCGATGTCGGTCAGGCGGTTGTACCGCATGAAGGCGGCCGAATGGCAGTTCAGGCAGTAGTTGACGAACAGTTTGGCGCCGTTCTGCAGCGAAGCCAGGTCATTGGTGCGCACCGGCGCCTTGTCCCAGGCGATGCCGCCCTCGGCAGCCTGCGCGCCGGCGACCATGCCCAGCGCCGCGATCAACGTGAGGATCAGTTTCTTCATTGTGGTGGGTCTCCGGATCAGTGCGCTGCGTAGGTCACGCGCTCGGGGACCGGTTTGAACTCGCCCAGTCGGCTCCACCAGGGCATCAGCAGGAAGAAGCCGAAGTAGAACAGCGTCCCGACCTGCGACACGCGCTCGCCGATCGGCGACGGCGGCTGCACGCCCAGGTAGGCCAGCACGACGAAGTTGATCACGAACAGGCCGTAGAGGTACTTGTGCCAGCCCGGACGGTAGCGGATCGACTTGACCGGGCTGGTGTCCAGCCAGGGCAGGAAGAACAGGATGATCACGGCGCCGCCCATCACGACCACGCCCCAGAACTTGGCGTCGATCGAGAGCATCAGCGCGCAGACCACCACCGCGGCGATGACGATGATGCCCTTGACGAGGCCGGCCAGGCGCGTCTTCCAGACGCCGAACACGGCGCCGGCCACCACGCAGGCGATCAGCGCATACATCATCTCGCTGGTGATGGCGCGCAGCATCGAATAGAAGGGCGTGAAGTACCACACCGGCGCGATGTGGTTGGGTGTCTTCAGCGGGTCGGCCGGGATGAAGTTGTTGTACTCCAGGAAGTAGCCGCCCATCTCGGGCGCGAAGAAGATCACCGCCGAGAACACGATCAGGAACAGCACCACGGCCAGCGCATCGTGCACCGTGTAGTAGGGGTGGAACGGGATGCCGTCCAGCGGCTTGCCGTTGGCGTCCTTGGTCGCCTTGATCTCGACGCCGTCGGGGTTGTTGGAGCCCACGTCGTGCAGCGCCAGCAGGTGCGCCACCACCAGGCCCAGCAGCACCAGCGGCACGGCGATGACGTGGAAGCTGAAGAAGCGGTTCAGCGTGGCGTCGCTCACCACGTAGTCGCCGCGGATCAAGAGCGCCAGGTCGGGGCCGACGAAGGGGATGGCGGAGAACAGGTTCACGATCACCTGCGCGCCCCAGTAGGACATCTGGCCCCAGGGCAGCAGGTAGCCCATGAAGGCCTCGGCCATCAGGCACAGGAAGATCGCGCAGCCGAAGATCCAGACCAGCTCGCGCGGCTTGCGGTAGGAGCCGTACAGCAGGCCGCGGAACATGTGCAGGTACACCACCACGAAGAACGCCGAGGCGCCGGTGGAGTGCATGTAGCGGATCAGCCAGCCCCACGGCACGTCGCGCATGATGTACTCGACCGAGGCGAAGGCCAGGCTCGCGTCGGGCTTGTAGTGCATCACCAGGAAGATGCCGGTGACGATCTGGATCACCAGCACCAGCAGGGCCAGCGAGCCGAAGATGTACCAGAAGTTGAAGTTCTTCGGCGCGTAGTACTCCGACATGTGGACGCGGTAGGCGTCGAACATCGTCGGGAAGCGGTTGTTCAGCCAGTTGCCCAGCTTGGCGCCCGCCGAGGCGTTGGGGGAGATTTCCTTGAATTCAGCCATGTGCTCGCTCCCCTCAGGCTGCGCCGGTCCCGTCGTCGCCGATCAGGAGGCGCGTGTCCGAGAGGTACTTGTGCGGCGGCACGGGCAGGTTGTCGGGCGCGGGCTTGTTCTTGAACACGCGGCCGGCCAGATCGAAGGTGGAGCCGTGGCAGGGGCACAGGAAGCCGCCCTTCCAGTCGTCGGGCAGCGAAGGCTGCGCGCCGGACTGGAACTTGTCGATCGGCGAGCAGCCCAGGTGGGTGCAGATGCCGACGACCACCAGCACCTCGGGCTTGATCGAGCGGTTCTCGTTCTGCGCGTACTTGGGCGTGAACTCGGTGGGGTTGCGCTGCGACTGGGGGTCGGCCAGCTGCGGATCGAGCTTGGGCAGCTCGGCGACCTGCTCCGGCGAGCGCTTGAGGATCCAGACCGGCTTGCCGCGCCATTCGACGGTGATCTTCTCGCCGACCTGCAGCGCGCCGATGTCCACTTCGACCGGCGCACCGGCCGCCTTGGCCTTCTCGGAAGGCTGGAAGGTGCTCACGAAGGGCACGGCCGTGGCGACGCCACCCACGGCACCGGCACAGCCGGATGCGATCAACCAAGTTCGCTTGCTGGAATCGATCCGTTGCGGGTCGACCGGGACGTCACTCATGGGGGTTCCTCTACTCGATCTACGCGGG
>NZ_JBIQNC010000037.1:0-24009 GCF_044462705.1 Xenophilus sp. | reverse complement strand
TCGCGTACTTGTCGTCGTGGCTTTGCGGGGTCAACCGAAGATTGTAGCGGAGCGATACAAGCGACTTCAACGCGCCGCAGCCCGCGCGAAGGCCGCGCCTATACTTTCGCGCACCTCAACTACACCGCAGGCACTCGACATGAGCTTCGTCAAGGAATTCCGCGAGTTCGCCATGAAGGGCAGCGTCGTCGATCTCGCGGTCGGCGTGATCATCGGCGGCGCCTTCGGCAAGATCGTCGACTCCCTGGTCGCCGACATCATCATGCCGCTGATCGGCCTGGTCTTCGGCAAGCTGGACTTCTCCAACCTCTACGTCGTGCTCGGCAGCATCCCGGCGGGCGTGGCCGACAACCTGGCGGAACTCAAGAAGGCCGGCGTGCCGGTGCTGGCCTACGGCAACTTCATCACCATCGCGGTGAACTTCATCATCCTGGCCTTCGTGATCTTCGTGATGATCAAGCAGATCAACCGGCTGCGCCGCACCGAGGAGCCGGCGCCGACGCCCGCCGCGCCGCCCGAGGACATCGTGCTGCTGCGCGAAATCCGCGACAGCTTGAAGAAGTAGGCCTCAGCCCGCGCGCGAGGCCAGCGCGCGCGCCATGCGCACCGCCGCGAGCAGGCTCGCGGCATCGGCCACGCCCTGCCCCGCGATGTCGAAGGCAGTGCCGTGGTCGGGGCTGGTCCGCACGAAGGGCAGCCCCAGCGTCACGTTGACGCCCTGCTCCACGCCCAGGTACTTCACCGGGATCAGGCCCTGGTCGTGGTACATCGCCACCACCACGTCGAACGCGCCCGGCGCTCCCCCCCGGCTGCGGGCGCGCATGAACACGGTGTCGGGCGGGTGGGGGCCGTCGGCCTCGATGCCCTCGGCCCGCGCCGCCGCGATGGCCGGCCCGATGATCTCGATCTCCTCCCTGCCGAAGAGCCCGCCCTCGCCCGCATGCGGGTTCAGGCCCGCCACGCCGATGCGCGGCGCGAAGCCCAGCATCGCCGCCAGCGCCTCGTGCGTGATGCGCAGCGTCTGCGTCAGGCCCTCGATGCTGAGCGCCTCGATCGCGTCGCGCAGCGGGACGTGGATGCTTGCCAGCACGGTGCGCAGCTCGTCGTTGGCGAGCATCATGCGCACCGGCACCTCGGCCGGCGCCTCGCCGAGGTGGCTGGCCGCCTCGGCCTGCAGCAGCTCGGTGTGGCCCGGATAGGGGAAGCCCGCCGCGGCCAGCGCCTCCTTGTGCAGCGGCGCCGTGACCATCGCGGTGACCTCTCCCCGCAGCGCCGCACGCGCGGCCCAGACGACGGCCTCGCCCGCCACGCGGCCGGCCGCCGCGTCGATGCGCCCCATCGCGAGCGGGCCGGGCGGTGCCACCGCCTGCAGCACGGGGATGCAGCGCGGCGGCGCGTCCAGCGCCTCGGCGCCGGCATCGAGTTCGGCCACCGGCAGCGGCGGCGCGCCCTCCCTCGCCGCGAGCACGCTGGCGCGCCGCATGGTGCCAACGTCGCCGGCCACGAAGCAGCCTGCCATCAGCTCGGGCGCCTCGGCGAAGGCCCGCGCCAGGATCTCCGGGCCGATGCCGGCCGGATCGCCCTGCGTCAGCGCGATCGGGCCGGCCGGGGAATGCAGGGTGCTGGCGTTCACGCGGGGTTGTCGATGTCGATGAACTCGTGATTCAGCCCCAACTGGGCCGCCACGTGCCCGGCGACGGCCGGGGCGCCGTAGCGCTCGGTCGCGTGGTGCCCGCAGGCCAGGAAGGCCACGCCCGCCTCGCGGGCATAGTGGGCCTGGGGCTCCGAGATCTCGCCGGTGATGAAGGCGTCGGCGCCGGCCGCGATGGCCGCCTCGAAGTAGCCCTGCGCGCCGCCGGTGCACCACGCCACGCGCCGGATGGGGCCGCGGCCGGGATCCACCAGCGTCGCGGGCCGCCCAAGCACGGCCTCGACGTGGCGCGCCAGCGCCGGCGCATCGGCGAAGCCGTCGCCCTCCGCCTCGGCCCGGCGCCCGATGAAGCCCAGTTCCTGCTCGCCGAACCGCCCCTCGGGCCCCGGCTCGGCCACCAGGCCCAGGCGCAGGCCGAGCTGGGCGTTGTTGCCCAGCTCCGGGTGCGCGTCCAGCGGCAGGTGGTAGGCGAAGAGGTTGATGTCGTGCGCCAGCAGCAGGGCCAGGCGCTGCTTCATCCAGCCGGTCACGCGACCATCCTGCCCGCGCCAGAAGAGGCCGTGGTGCACGAAAACCGCGTCCGCCTGGGCCGCGATGGCCGCCTCGATCAGCGCCCGGCTGGCGGTGACGCCCGAGACGAGGCGCCGCACCGCGGTGCGGCCCTCCACCTGCAGGCCGTTGGGGCCGTAGTCCTTGAAACGCCCCGGCGCCAGCAGCAGGTCGAAGGCGTGCAGCAGTTCGTGGCGGGTGGTGGTCATGCGGGCATTGTCGCCCTCCGGCAGGGGTCCGCGCACCCGCCTGCCCGCCGGGCTTGAGGGACAATGCCGGCCTCGGGCCGCGCACCGCGGCTCCTTCATTCCGGCCTCTTTTTCATGAAGCGCATCTGGCTGCTGTTCGCCCAAGCCGTGACCGTCCTGCTGGCGGCGTATTTCGTGGTCGCCACTCTCAAGCCCCAGTGGCTGCAGCACGGCAGCACCCGCTCGCTCGGCGGCGTGGTGTCGATCATCGAGGCGCCGACGGCCGGGCCCGGCTCGGCCCTGCCCGCGCCCGGCAGCCTGAGCGCCGCGGCCAAGAAGGCGGCGCCGGCGGTGGTGAGCATCAACACCAGCAAGGCCGCCAGCCGCCACCCGCGCAGCGACGACCCCTGGTTCCGCTTCTTCTTCGGCGACCAAGGCGATTCGCAGCCGCAGGTGGGCCTGGGCAGCGGCGTGATCGTCAGCGCCGACGGCTACATCCTCACCAACAACCACGTGGTCGAGGGCGCCGACGAGATCGAGGTCACGCTCAACGACGGACGCCACGCGCCGGGCAAGCTCATCGGCACCGACCCGGACACCGACCTGGCCGTCATCCGCATCACGCTGGACAAGCTGCCGGTGATCGTGCTGGGCAATTCCGACGCGCTGCAGGTGGGCGACCAGGTGCTGGCGATCGGCAACCCCTTTGGCGTCGGCCAGACGGTCACCAGCGGCATCGTCTCGGCCCTGGGCCGCAACCAGCTCGGCATCAACACCTTCGAGAACTTCATCCAGACCGACGCGGCGATCAACCCCGGCAACTCCGGCGGCGCGCTGATCGACGTCAACGGCAACCTGGAGGGCATCAACACCGCGATCTACTCGCGCTCGGGCGGCAGCATGGGCATCGGCTTCGCGATCCCCGTGTCCACGGCCAAGCAGGTGCTGGAAGGCATCGTCAAGGATGGCCAGGTCACGCGCGGCTGGATCGGCGTGGAGCCCAACGACCTCTCGCCCGAGCTGGCGGAGACCTTCGGCGTCAAGGCCACCGAGGGCGTGATCATCACCGGCGTGCTGCAGAACGGGCCGGCGGCGCGGGCGGGCCTGCGGCCGGGCGACGTGATCACCGCGGTGGGCGACAAGGACATCGGCAACGTGCAGGAACTGCTCACCGCCGTGGCCGGGCTGAAGCCCGGCAGCAGCGCCCTGTTCAAGCTGCAGCGCGGCGCCGACCGGATGGAGCTGGACGTGACGGCGGGCACCCGCCCGCGCACGCCGATCCGCCGCCTGCCGAACTGAGCGCCGGCCGGCGCCCCCGGACCCTGCAGCCTCAGGGCTGCGCCGAATCCGTCTTCTGCTCTCCGGCGCCGTCTTCCTCCGGCGCCTTGGTCGCACGCACGAAGTACTGCGCCGCGAAGATGCCGACCTCGTAGAGCAGGCACATGGGGATCGCCAGTGCGAGCTGCGAGATCACGTCGGGCGGCGTGATCACCGCCGCCACCACGAAGGCCACCACGATGAAGTAGCCGCGGAAGGAGCGCAGCTTCTCGATGGTGATCATCTCGAAGCGCACCAGCAGCATCACCACGATGGGCACCTGGAAGGCCGCGCCGAAGGCCAGGTACAGCGACAGGATGGACTCGACGTAGGACGAGATGTCCGGCGTGGCCGCCACCGACTCGGGCGTGAAGTGCTGGATGAAGCCGAACACCCGCTCCAGCACGAAGAACTGCACGAAGGCGATGCCGGCGTAAGCCAGGAAGCTGCCGAAGATGATCAGCGGCAGCGCGAAGCGCTTCTCGTGGCTGTACAGGCCCGGCGCGACGAACATCCAGATCTGGTACATCAGCCACGGCAGCGCCAGCAGCACGGCCGCCATCATCAGCACCTTCAACGGCACGAAGAAGGGCGAGAACACGCCCACGGCGATCAGCTTCGCGTCGGGCGGCATGTGGTGGCGGATGGGCACGGCGATCCAGTCGATCAGCCCGCTCGGGCCCGGCCAGACGGCCAGCAGCGCCGCCGCGATCGCCACGCCGTAGATGCAGTAGAGCAGCCGGTCGCGCAGCTCGGCCAGGTGGGCGACGAAGGGCTGCTCCGTGCCGGCCAGCTCGTCTTCTTTGTTCTTGGGATCGGAATCAGCCATCGGGGGAAGGGTCCGCGGGGCCGGACTCCGGCGCGAGGGGGAAGAAAGGGGGCGCCGCCGGCGCTAGTTGAACTTCTGCGGACGGTAGCGGGCCACGCGCGCGGCGCCCGACTGGGCCCGTGTGCGCACGCCGTTGCGCGTCTTGTACCAGTGGGGAACGGCGCCCTGCTTCAGGCGCCAGTTCTTGCGGGGAGGCTTGTAGACGGGATAGACCGGCGCAGCCTCGATGAACTCCGGCGAGAGCGCATCGACTTCGGCGCCCGACAGGCTGCTCTCGACCTCGCGCGCGCTGCTGTGGATGCTCTGCTCCACGTCGCGGGCGGCGCCCTCGACGGTGTCCTTCATCTTGCGCAGCTCGTCCAGCTCCATCGAGCGGTTGACCTCGGCCTTGACGTCGTTGACGTAGCGCTGCGCCCGGCCGAGCAGCGTGCCCACCGTGCGGGCCACGCCCGGCAGCTTCTCGGGGCCGATGACGATCAGCGCCACCGCGCCGATCAGCGCCATCTTGGAAATGCCGAGGTCGATCACGGGCGCCGGTGCGGTCGCAAGGCTCAGGACTTCTGGCGCGCTTCGACGTCGATGGTCGACTTGTCGGCGCCGGGGGTGGTGTTGGTCACCTGCTGCGCAGGGGCGGCGGGATCGGCCTGGCCGTCCTTCATGCCGTCCTTGAAGCCCTTGACGGCGCCGCCGAGATCGGAGCCGATGTTCTTGAGCTTCTTGGTGCCGAACACCATGACGACGATCAGCAGCACGATCAGCCAGTGCCAGATGGAAAGGGAACCCATGGATTGCTCCTGAAGAATCTGTGAATTTTAGTCAATGGGGCGCCGGCGGTGCGCCGAAAGCCCGGATCACCCGCGGGCCCAGGGCCGCGGGCCGCCCATGACGTGGACATGGAGATGGTGCACCTCCTGCCCGCCCTCGCTGCCGGTGTTGACCACCACGCGGAAACCGCCCTCGGGGTACGGGTTGCAGCCCTGCTCCAGCGCCAGCTTCGGCGCCAGGGTCATGATGCGCCCCATGAGGCCGGCGTCCTCGGGGGTGAGTTGCGCCATCGACGGGATGTGGCGCCGGGGCACGACCATGAAATGCACCGGCGCCCAGGGCGCGATGTCGTGGAAGGCGAAGAGCTCCTCGTCCTCGTAGACCTTCTTCGAAGGGATCTTTCCCTCGACGATCTTGCAGAAGATGCAGTTCGGGTCGTGCGACAAAGTTCGTTTCTCCGGTGAGTCGGCCATCAATCCATCGGCCGGCCCGCGTTCATGCGGACCATGCCCTTGACGATGCGGTAGAGGAACCACAGCGAAATCAGGCTCCAGGCGATCCACCCCGGCACCAGCAGCAGCAGCCACAGCCAGGAGGTCAGCAGGTACAGCACGCCGGCCCACAGTACGGAGCGGATGCGCCAGCTGAAGTGCGAGGCCTGCCAGGTGTCTGCCGCGTCGTCGCGCTTGACGAAGTCGATCAGCAGCGCCAGCAGCAGCAGGAGCACCGACACCTGCGCGCCCGGGACCACGGCCGCGATGGCCACGACCAGATGCAGGATGTAGCTGACCCAGCCGATGGTCTTCAGCGACTCCTCTTCCTTGCTTTCCACGGTGACGATGTCGTTGGCCATGCACAGTCCTTTCGTCGTTCAGTCGCCGGCGGCCTCGCGGCCCTGCGCCTTGCGCAGCGCCTTCTCCTCGATGCCGCTGGTGCCCTCGCGGCGCGCCAGCTCGGCCGCCACGTCGCGCGGCGCCAGCCCATAGTGAGCCAGCGCGATCATGCTGTGGAACCACAGGTCGGCCACTTCGTTCACTATTTTCTGCCGCTCGCCGCCGTGGTCGGCGTCCTTGGCGGCCATGACGACCTCGGTGGCCTCCTCGCCGATCTTCTTGAGGAAGGCATCCGGGCCGCGGTGCAGCAGGCGCGCCACGTAGCTGGCCTCGGGGTCGCCGCCGCGCCCGGGCAGGCGGCTCTCGATCACGGCCGCCAGGCGGTCGAGCACATCGGTGGTGGCTGCGGATTCGCTCATCGCGGTCATTTGTAGATGCTCTCCGGGTCCTTCAAGACCGGCTCGACCGTTTTCCACGCGCCATCCTCGTATTTCTGGAAGAAGCAGCTGTGACGGCCCGTGTGGCAGGCGATGCCGGGCTCGTGGCCCTGCTGGGTCACCTCCAGCAGCACCACGTCGTTGTCGCAGTCCAGGCGGATCTGGTGCACGGTCTGCACGTGGCCGGACTCCTCGCCCTTGAACCACAGCCGGCCGCGCGAGCGGCTGAAGTACACGGCGCGGCCCAGCTCGGCCGTCTTCGCCAGCGCCTCGCGGTTCATCCAGGCGAACATCAGCACGTCCTTGCTGCCGCGCTCCTGGGCGATCACCGGCACCAGGCCGGCCGCGTCCCATTTCACTTCGTCGAGCCAATCCATGCGGCGATTGTGGATCAATCGCCGCGCCCGGCCGGGGGCACGGAATTTGCTGCGAACGGGCCATCACGATGACGACCACGTCCATGCCTTCCGGCCTCCGCTTCCTCATGGCCGCCCGCCGCTGCGAGATCGAGGAGCTCGCGCACCTGGGGCGCACCGTCGCGCTGGTGGGCTGCATCGGCGGGCTCGTCCACGCGCTGCAGAAGGAGCGCGGCCTGTCCAACATCTTCCTCGGCTCGGGCGGCACGCGCTTCGCGGCCGAACGCACCGCGCAGGTGGCCGAGGCGCAGGCGGCCGAGCAGGCGGTGCGCGCCGCCCTGGACCGGCTGACGCAGGAGCCCCAGTCGCCGGGCAGCGGCACGCGCCTGTTCAACCGCGTGGCCTGGGTTCTGCCGGGGCTGGACGCGCTGGCGCAGCTGCGTGCGCGCATCGGCGCGGCCGCCGTCTCGCCCGCGCAGGCCGCCGCGGCCTTCTCCAAGCTCATCGGCGGGCTGCTGGCGGTGGTGTTCGAGGCCGCCGACGGCGCCACGGACCCGCAGATCTCGCGCCAGCTGGTGGCGATGTTCAACTTCATGCAGGGCAAGGAGTTCGCCGGACAGGAGCGCGCCTTCGGCGCCGCCGCCTTCACCCGCGCGCGCGCCGACGCGGCGCTGCGCCCGCCCTGGCTGCACCTGATCGAGTCGCAGGAGCGCTGCTTCGAGGTCTTCGCCGACTTCGCCGACGAGGCGCTGCGCACGCAGTGGCAGGCCGCGCACGGCGGCGCGGACACGGCGGAGCTGGAGCGCCTGCGCCGCATCGGCTGCGCGGCGCCGGGGCCCGACCTCGACCCCGAGCTGGGCCCGGCCTGGTTCGCCTGCTGCACGCGCCGCATCGACGCCATGCGCGTGCTCGAGGCGCAGCTGGCGCAGGGCCTGCGCGTGCTGTGCGACCGCAAGATCGCCCAGGCGCACGCCGAGCTGCAGCAGTACGGGGCGCTGGCCGACGCGCCGGGGCCGGCGCCGCAGGCGGGCTTCTTCGACGACGGCGACGCCAACGCGCCCGCGCCGGCCTCCTCGGCCTTCGGCCGCCAGCTCGAGCGCTCGGTGCTGGACATGGTGCAGGCGCAGGCGCGCCGCCTGCAGGCCATGAGCGACGAGCTGGAGACCGTGCGCGCCAGCCTCAACGAACGCAAGGTGGTCGAGCGCGCCAAGGGCCTGCTGATGGCGCATCGCCACCTGAGCGAGGAGGAGGCGCACAAGATGCTGCGCCAGACGGCCATGAACCAGAACCGCCGGCTGGTCGAGGTCGCGGAATCGGTGCTGGCGATGGCGGAGTACCTGCCAGCGCGCTGAGCAGGGATGGTGCAGCGCACAAGATGCGTGCCTCGCCGCCTCGTCGTTGTGCCTCCGGTGGCCCGATCCGCGGGAAATGGCCTGGCTTTTCCGTCCGAAGCGCCCCCGAGACCGCTGGCACGGCGCTTGCGATAGACAGCCCAGACCGGTGAAGGCCGGGCCGGCGGCATCCAACGGGGGATGCGGCCGGCGAAACGGACAAAGGCGTCCTCTGCCCGCGTGGGTTCGTTCGCGACAGCGAGCGGATGCACGCGCGGCGAGGACGCCTTTTTTCGTTTTTTGCCCTTCGCCGCCCTGCCCCTTTCTTCGACTGGAGTTGGCCCCATGACCCTTGCTGCAACCCCTGCAACGCCGCGGCTCGGCCGCCGCACCGTGCTCAAGGCCGCCGTCGCCGGCGCGGTCGGCATCGACCCGGCCCTGCGCGCCGCCGTCTGGGCCGCCGGCTCCGACAAGCCCGAGAAGGAGGAGGTGAAGATCGGCTTCATCCCGCTGACGGACTGCGCCAGCGTGGTGATGGCCTCGGTGCTGGGCATCGACAGGAAATACGGCGTGAAGATCGTGCCCAGCAAGGAGGCGAGCTGGGCCGGCGTGCGCGACAAGCTGGCGAACGGCGACCTGGACTTCGCCCACGTGCTCTACGGCATGGTGTACGGCATGCACCTGGGCACCGCGGGCCCGAAAAAGGACATGGCAGTGCTGATGACCCTCAACCGCAACGGCCAGGGCCTCACGCTGTCGAAGAAGCTGGCCGACAAGGGCGCCGTCGACCTGGCCAGCCTGGCGAAGCTGATGGCCGCCGAGAAGCGCGAATACACCTTCGCCCAGACCTTCCCCACCGGCACGCACGCCATGTGGCTCTATTACTGGCTGGCCTCGGGCGGCATCCACCCGCTCAAGGACGCCAAGAGCATCGTCGTGCCGCCGCCGCAGATGGTGGCCAACATGCGCGTGGGCAACATGGACGGCTTCTCGGTCGGCGAGCCCTGGAACCAGCGCGCCATCATGGACGGCATCGGCATCACCGCCGCCACCTCGCAGGACGTATGGCCCGACCACCCCGAGAAAGTGCTCGGCGCCACCGGCGACTTCGTGAGGAAGCACCCCAACACGGCGCGCGCCGTGACGGCCGCCGTCCTCGAGGCGGGCAAGTGGATCGACGCCGGCCTGCAGAACAAGAACCGCATGGCCGAGACCATCGCCGACAAGGCCTACGTCAACACCAGCGTGGAGGCGATCAACCAGCGCATCCTGGGCCGCTATGTCAACGGCCTGGGCAGGAGCTGGGACGACCCGAACCACATGAAGTTCTACGCCGACGGCGCGGTGAACTTCCCCTACCTCTCGGACGGCATGTGGTTCCTCACCCAGCACAAGCGCTGGGGGCTGCTCAAGGAGCACCCCGACTACCTGAAGGTGGCCACCGAGATCAACCGCATCGACATCTACAGGCAGGCCGCCGCCGCCACCGGCACCGCCGTGCCGGCCAGCCCGCTGCGCACCAGCAGGCTGATCGACGGCATGGTGTGGGACGGCAAGGACCCGAAGAAGTACACCGACGCCTTCAAGGTGCAGATGGGCTGAAGCGCCCTTCCCTTCGACATCCACCGGAGCCTCCCATGGTCAGTGCCGTCTTCCACCTGCCGCTCGATGCGCAGCCCCCCGCGTCCGCGGCGCCGCCGCAGCGCGCCGCGGCGAACGAACCCCTGCACCCGCCGGTGCCCGCCGCCGCTGCCGCGCCCGCCGCGAAGGTGCCGCGCGACATGCGCTGGCTGTGGCTGCGCGTGCTGCCGCCGCTGCTGGGCTTCAGCCTGCTGGCGCTGGTGTGGGAGCTGGTCGCCGCGCGCAGCGGCGACGGCTTCCCCGGCCCCGGCGAGACCTGGCAGCAGGCGCTGCAGGTGTTTGCCGACCCGTTCTACCGCAACGGCCCCAACGACCAGGGCGTGGGCTGGAACGTGCTCTCCTCGCTCCAGCGCGTGGCGCTGGGCTTCGGCCTGGCGGCGCTGGTGGGCATCCCGGCGGGCTTCGCCATCGGGCGCTTCACCTTCCTGGCGCGCATGTTCAACCCGATCATCAGCCTGCTGCGCCCGGTCTCGCCGCTGGCCTGGCTGCCGATCGGTCTGCTGGTCTTCAAGGGCGCCAACCCGGCCGCCATCTGGACCATCTTCATCTGCTCGATCTGGCCCATGGTCATCAACACCGCGGTGGGCGTGCAGCGCGTGCCGCAGGACTACCTGAACGTGGCGCGCGTGCTCGACCTCTCCGAGTGGAAAGTCGTCACGAAGATCCTCTTCCCCGCCGTGCTGCCCTACATGCTGACCGGCGTGCGCCTGGCCGTGGGCACCGCCTGGCTGGTGATCGTGGCGGCCGAGATGCTGACCGGCGGCGTCGGCATCGGCTTCTGGGTGTGGGACGAGTGGAACAACCTCAACGTCAAGAACATCCTCATCGCGATCTTCGTCATCGGCATCGTCGGCCTCGTGCTGGAGTACGCCCTCGTCCGGCTCGCCACCGCCTTCACCTTCGAGGAGGTCCGCTCGTGAACGACGAACGCAGGTACATCCAGATCCAGGGCGTCGGGCAGGAATTCAAGGCGCCCAAGGCGCCGGGCGGCCGCTTCGTCGCGCTGCAGGGCATCGACCTGGCCGTCGCCAAAGGCGAGTTCGTCACCCTGATCGGCCACTCCGGCTGCGGCAAGAGCACGCTGCTGAACCTCATCGCCGGCCTGGCCCGGCCCACGCAGGGCGTGCTGCTGGCCGACAACAGGGAGATCGCCGGCCCTGGCCCGGAACGCGCCGTGGTGTTCCAGAACCACTCGCTGCTGCCCTGGCTGAGCTGCTTCGAGAACGTGCACCTGGGCGTGGAGCGCGTCTTCGGCGGCCGGGAAGGCCGGGCGCGGCTGAAGGAGCGCACCGACGAGGCGCTGGCGCTGGTGGGCCTGGCACATGCCGCGCACAAGCGCCCGGGCGAGGTCTCGGGCGGCATGAAGCAGCGCGTGGGCATCGCCCGCGCGCTGGCCATGCAGCCCAAGGTGCTGCTGATGGACGAGCCCTTCGGCGCGCTGGATGCGCTGACCCGCGCCAGGCTGCAGGACGAGTTACTGGTCATCGTGCAGAAGACGAAAAGCACGGTGGTCATGGTCACGCACGACGTGGACGAGGCGGTGCTGCTGTCGGACCGGATCGTGATGATGACCAACGGCCCGGCGGCCACCATCGGCGAGGTGCTGCGCGTGGACCTGCCGCGCCCGCGCGACCGGGTGGCGCTGGCGGAGGACCCGGCCTACCTGCACTGCCGCAAGGCGGTGATCGACTTTCTCTACACGCGCCAGGCGCACGTGGAAAAGCAGGTCGCATGAGCCCCCGCCCGGCCGCTCCGAAGGGGGCTCGCACCGCAGTGCGAAGCACGGAGGTCATCCAATGAAGCTCGTGGTCGTCGGCAACGGCATGGCCGGCATGCGCACGGTGGAGGAGCTGCTGCGCCTCGCGCCGGGCCTGTACGACATCACCGTCTTCGGCGCCGAGCCGCATCCCAACTACAACCGCATCATGCTGTCGCCGGTGCTGGCGGGCGAGCAGATGATCGACGACATCGTGCTCCACCCGTGGGACTGGTACGCGCGCCACGGCATCGCGCTGCACGCGGGCTGCCGGGTGACGCAGGTGGACCGGGTGCGCCGCCGGGTGCGCGCCGTGGACGCCGGCGGGCGGCAGGTGGAGGCGGGCTACGACCGGCTGCTGCTGGCCACCGGCTCCACCCCCTTCATGCTGCCCGTGCCGGGCCGCGAGCTGCAGGGCGTGATCGGCTACCGCGACATCGCCGACACCCAGGCCATGATCGAGGCTGCACGCAGCCACCGCCATGCGGTGGTGATCGGCGGCGGCGTGCTGGGCCTGGAGGCCGCCAGCGGGCTCGCCCGGCGCGGCATGCAGGTCACGGTGGTGCACGTCAACGCCTGGCCGATGGACCGGCAGCTCGATGCCGAGGCCGGCGCGCTGCTGCGCGAGGCGCTGCAGGCGCGCGGCATCGCCTTCCGCCTCGGCGCGCGCACCGAGGCGCTGCTGGACGACGGCAGCGGCCGGGTGCGGGCCGTACGCTTCGCGGACGGCAGCGAGATCCCGGCCGACCTGGTGGTGATGGCCGTCGGCATCCGCCCCAGCATCGCGCTGGCGCAGCAGATGCGGCTGCACTGCGAGCGCGGCATCGTGGTCAACGACACGCTGCAGACCGTGACCGACCCGCGCGTGTACGCCGTGGGCGAGTGCGCGCAGCACCGCGGCATCGCCTACGGACTGGTGGCGCCGCTGTTCGAGCAGGGCCGGGTCGCGGCCAACCACCTGGCGCAGATGGGCATCGGCCGCTACCCGGGCTCGCTCGTGCCGACGCGGCTGAAGGTCACCGGCATCGACCTGTTCTCGGCCGGCGACTTCATGGGCGGCGGGGAGACCGAGGAGATCGTGCTCAGCGACCCCGCCGGCGGCGTCTACCGCAAGCTGGTGCTGCGCGGCGACCGGCTGGTGGGCGCCTGCCTGTACGGCGACACCGCCGACGGCGGCTGGTACCTGGACCTGCTGCGCGAAGGCCGCAGCGTGGCGGACATCCGCGACCAGCTCATGTTCGGCGAACCGGCGGCGGCGCATGGCTGAAACGCGGTCCACCTGCCCCTACTGCGGCGTGGGGTGTGGCGTGGTGATCGAGACCGACGCAGGGCAGATCACCGGCGTGCGCGGCGACCCGGACCATCCGGCCAACTTCGGCCGGCTGTGCACCAAGGGTTCGACGCTGCACCTCACGGCCGCGGCCGAGGTGACGCACCAGGCGCGGCTGCTGCAGCCGATGCGGCGCGCGACGCGCGGCCAGGCGCCGCAGCCGGTGGGCTGGGACGCGGCGCTGGACCAGGCGGCCGATGCGTTCGCGCGGGTGATCAGCGAGCACGGCCCCGACGCGGTGGGCTTCTACCTGTCGGGCCAGTTGCTGACCGAGGACTACTACGTCTTCAACAAACTCGCCAAGGGCCTGGTCGGCACCCACAACCTCGACACCAACTCGCGCCTGTGCATGAGCAGCGCGGTGGCGGGCTACAAGGCCACGCTGGGCGCCGACGCGCCGCCGGCCTGCTACGACGACCTGAACCACGCGCAGTGCCTGTTCATCGCCGGCAGCAACACGGCCTGGGCGCACCCGATCCTGTTTCGCCGCATCGAGGACGCGAAGCGCGCCAACCCGGCGATGAAGATCGTCGTCGCCGACCCGCGCCGCACCGACACCTGCGAGATCGCCGACCTGCACCTGGCGCTGCAGCCGGGCAGCGACGTGATGCTGCTGCACGGCATGCTGTACCTGATGCTGCGCGAGGGCTGGACGCAGCCCGGCTACATCGCGGCGCACACCACCGGCTTCGAGGCGCTGGCCGCCAGCGTGCGCGAATGCACGCCCGAGCGGGTGGCGCAGGTGTGCGGCATCGCGCCGGCCGACCTGCTGCTGGCGGCGCACTGGTTCGCCACCTCCCGCGCCACGCTCAGCCTCTACTGCATGGGCCTGAACCAGTCCTCGCACGGCACCGACAAGAACGCGGCCCTGATCGGCCTGCACCTGGCCACCGCGCAGATCGGCCGCCCGGGCGCCGGCCCCTTCTCGCTCACCGGCCAGCCCAACGCGATGGGCGGGCGCGAGGTGGGCGGGCTGGCCAACCTGCTGCCGGGCCACCGCGAGCTGGCCGACCCGGCCCATCGCGCCGAGGTCGCGGCCTTCTGGGGCGTGCCCGGCCTCTCCGCCGTGCCGGGCAAAAGCGCCATCGAGATGTTCCGCGCCGCCGCCGAGGGCGAAATCAAGGCGCTGTGGATCGCCTGCACCAACCCGGCGCAGTCCATGCCCGACCAGGCCACCGTGCGCCGTGCGCTGGAGCGCGCCGAGCTGGTGGTGGTGCAGGAAGCCTTCGCCACCACCGCCACCTGCGCTTTCGCCGACCTGCTGCTGCCGGCCACGACCTGGGGCGAGAAGGAAGGCACCGTGACCAACAGCGAGCGCCGCATCTCGCGCGTGCGCGCCGCCGTCGCGCCGGCCGGCCAGGCGCGGCACGACTGGGCCATCGGCGTGGACTTCGCGCGCCGCCTGGCGCGGCGGCTGGGCCGCGGCGAGGCACTGTTCCCCTACGAGCGGCCCGAAGAGGTGTGGAACGAGCACCGCGCGTCCACGCGCGGCCGCGACCTGGACATCACCGGCCTGAGCTACGCCCTGCTCGACGCCGCGCCCCGCCAGTGGCCCGCGCCGGAAGGCGCCGCCGAAGGCCGCGCACGCCTGTACGAAGACGGCGTGTTCGCCACGCCGGACGGCCGCGCCCGCTTCGCCGCCGCGCCCTGGCAGCCAGTGGCCGAGCCGCGCGACGCGCGCTTTCCCTTCTCGCTGAACACCGGCCGCCTGCGCGACCAGTGGCACGGCATGAGCCGCACCGGCACGCTCGGACGCCTGTTCGGCCATGTGCCCGAACCGGTGCTGCACATGCATCCGCAGGACATGGCGCGCGCCGGCCTGGCCGAGGGCGAGCTGGCGGAAGTCACCTCGCGCCACGGCAGCCTGCGCCTGCCGGTGGCGGCCAGCGCGGACCTGGGGCCGTCGCAGGTCTTCATCCCCATGCACTGGGGGCCGGAATTCATCGGCGGCCGGCGCGCGGACGGCACCGCCATCGCGGGCGTGAACGCGCTGACCACGCCGGCGCACTGCCCGGTGTCGAAGCAGCCGGAACTCAAGCACGCCGCCGTGCAGGTGACGCGCGCCGCGCTGCCCTGGTCGCTGGTGGCGATGGCCTGGCTGCCGGGCGAGCGCGCGCTGGCCGTGCGCGGCGCCCTGCGCGCGCTGGTGGAGGACCTGCCCTTCTTCAGTTGCGTGTCCTTCGGCGACGGCACCGCCGGCGTGCTGCTGCGCGCCGCCGGCGCCGACGCGCCGCCCGATGCACTGCTGGCGCACATCGAGGCACTGCTGGGGCTGGAGGACGCCGGCACCCTGCGCTACATCGATGCACGCCGCGGCCAGCGCCGCGCCGTGCGGCTGGTGCGGCACGGGGACACGGCCCACGTCGCCGGCGTGCTGCTGTCGGGCGATACCCGGGCCGAGGGCTGGCTGCGCACCCTGCTGCAGGAACAACTGCCGGCGCAGGACTTCGGCCGCCGGCTGCTGTCCTTCCAGGCCACGGCGCCCGCCGGCGTGGCGGCGCGCGGCAAGGTGGTGTGCAACTGCTTCGGCGTGGGCGAACGCGCGATCGGCGAGGCGCTCGCCGCCTGCGGCGGCAGCGACGAGGAGCGGCTGGCGCAGTTGCAGGGCACGCTCCGATGCGGCACCCACTGCGGCTCCTGCCTGCCGGAACTCAAGCGCATGGTGCGCGCCGCGCCGACGGCACAGGCGGCCTGAATGCCCGGATGCCCTTGCTGCCCGCCCAGGCATAAGCAATGCGCCGATCCGGCATAAGGCCTGCGGGACAATCCGGCCTCCCATGGGCAGCATCGCGCACTACATCAAGGACATCGGCCGCGGCGCGCGCGGCGCGCGGCCGCTCGAGCGCGCGCAGGCGGCCGACCTGTTCGGCCAGGTGCTCGACGGCGCGGTGACCGACCTGGAGGTCGGCGCCTTCTGCCTGGCCATGCGCGTGAAGGGCGAGACCACGCAGGAGATGGCGGGCTTCCTGGACGCCACGCACGAGCGCCTGAACCGGCTGCCGGCCAGCGACCGCGCGGTGGTGGTGCTGCCCAGCTACAACGGCGCGCGCCGGCTGCCCGTGCTCACGCCGCTGCTGGCGCTGCTGCTGGCGCGCGAGGGGCTGCCGGTGCTGGTGCACGGCAGCGCCACCGAGTCCAGCCGCGTGCTGGCGGCCGACGTGCTGGCCGCGCTGGACGTGCCCGCACAGCCGTCGGTGCAACGCATCGCGTGCGGCCAGGTCGCGGTGCTGGAGACGGCCCAGCTCCATCCGGGCCTGAAGCGCCTGCTGGACGTGCGCCGCGTGGTGGGCCTGCGCAACGCGGGGCACAGCGTGGTCAAGCTGATGCAGCCGGTGGACGGCCCCGCGGTGGTGGTCGGCAGCTACACGCACCCGGCCTTCGGCACCGTGATGACCGAGCTGTTCCAGTTGCTCGGCATGACGGCGATGCTCTCGCGCGGGCTGGAGGGCGAGGTGGTGTGCGACCCGCGCCGCACGCCGCAGGTCGACGGCTTCGTGCGCGGCGAACACGCGCTTCTGCAGGCCCAGCAGCCCGGCACCGCGGGCGAGGTGCCCGGCCTGCCGCAGGACATCGGCGTCGAGGCGACGGCCGACTACACCCGCCGCGTACTGGCAGGAAACTTGCCTGTGCCCGAGCCCATCGCCGCCCAGGTGCGGCACGTCGTGCAACTCGCATCCCACGCATGAATCCGAACCCCATGAACACCGGAAGCTGCACCCTGGTGGGCGCCGGCCCCGGCGACCCCGATCTGCTGACCCTCAAGGCCGTCAAGGCGATCCAGGCGGCCACGGTGCTGCTGGTGGACGACCTGGTGAACGAGGACATCCTGCAATGGGCGCGGCCCGACGCGCGCATCGTCCGCGTCGGCAAGCGCGGCGGCTGCCGCAGCACGCCGCAGGCCTTCATCGAGAAGCTGATGATCGCCGCCGTGCAGGAGGGCCACGCGGTGGTGCGCCTGAAGGGCGGCGACCCGTTCATCTTCGGCCGCGGCGGCGAGGAGGTGGAGCACCTGCGCGAGGCCGGCATCGAGTGCACCGTGGTCAACGGCATCACCGCCGGGCTGGCCGCCGTCACCTCGCTGGGCGTGCCGCTCACACACCGCGACCATGCGCAGGGCGTGGTGTTCGTCACCGGCCATGCGCGCACCGGCGCGGCGGCGCAGCACGACCCGACGGACTGGCGCCAGCTGGCCGCCACCGCGCGCGACGCGCGGCTGACGCTGGTGGTCTACATGGGCGTGGCCGGCGCCGCGCACATCCAGCAGCAGCTGCTGGACGGCGGCCTGCCGGGCGATACGCCCGTCGCGGTGGTGCAGCACGCCAGCCTGCCGCAGCAGCGGCACGTCTGCACCACGCTGGCCGATCTGTCGGCCGCACTGTCCGGCTCGGGCCTGGGCAGCCCCTCCGTCATCGTGGTGGGGGACGTGCTGCGCGGCATGGCCGCCGTGGCTGCGACGCGGCACTTCGGGACCTGACCTCCCGGCCCACCGGTCTGTATCGGCTATCGGGCCGGCCTCCGAGGATCGCGCTGTGGAAGCGTCAGCGCGCGTCCCAGCTCCCGCGCGAAAGACGCCATCTCTGCCTCGGCCGCACAGCTGCGGGCCAGGAAGCGAGCGAAGCCATGCGGCATGCCCGGCGCGCAGCGGTGCGTGACCGGCACACCCGATGCGGACAATGCGCCGGCCAAGGCCTGCGCTTCGTCACGCACCGGGTCACACTGGGCGCTGAGGATGTGAGTGCGCGGCAGGCCGCGCCAGTCGTGCACGCGCAGCAGGTCGAAATACGGTTGGACGTTGCCGCGCCCCTGCTCGCCTCCGAGCCATTCCCAGTACTGCAGCAGGTGCTCGCGGCTCAGCCCCGGCGAATTCGCATGCTCGCGGTGGCTGGGAAGATCGGCCCTCGGCGACACGGCCGGATACAGAAGGCCCAGCCACGCCAGCGCCCTCCCGGCCTGAACGGCCTTCAGCGCGGTGGCGCATGCCAGATGCGCGCCCGCACTGTCGCCCAGCAAGGCCACGGGGCGACCGTTCGCCAGTTCCCGATGGACCCATTGCAGGGCGAACTCGCTGTCTTCCAGCGCAGCCGGATGGGCGTTCTCCGGGCAGAGCCGATAGTCCACGGCCACCAGTTCCAGGCGCGCGGCCGAGGCCAGCCAGGCGCACAGCCCATCGTGCGATGCCAGGCTCCCGGCGCTCCAGCCGCCGCCATGAAGGTAGAGCGCCAGCGGCGCCGCCTCCCTGTGCACGTCCTGCGCCAGGTAGCGGCGCACCCGGACCGGCGAGGCATGCGCGCGCGGCAGCAGCAGATCCTCGCGCGCCACCCGTGGCGCCCGGGGTGCACCCGCCAGGTCGGCCAGGCGCTCATAGCGCCGCCGACGGCGTTCGACGTCCGTGTCCGGCGGCCCGAGCTGCATGCTGGCGAACCGGAGGAATTCGTCGAGTTCGGCGTCGAGGGTGCCATCGGCGTGCATGCCGCCCTCCGCGGCGGGTTGGCCGGAGGTGGCGCTCATTCCGGCGTGATGCGTCGTTCCCTGATGGTCGAGCTCCACTTGCGGAAATCGCCGGCGACGATCTCGCCGAATTTCTCGCGGCTGCTTCCCACGGAACTCACCCCGATGCGGCCGAACTCCCCGGAGACTTCAGGCAGGCGCATCACCTTGCCGATTTCCGCGCTCAGCCTGTCGAGGACGGCGGCAGGCGTGCGCGATGGCGCGAAGAAGCCGAACCAGTTCATCACCTCGAAGCCGGGCACGCCCTGCTCGGCCACGGTCGGCACGTCGGGCAGCGCCGCACTGCGCGCCGGCGACGTGACGGCCAGCGCCCTGGCGCGGCCGTCCTTGATCAGCGGTATCGCAGAGGAAGGATTGTCGAAGATGCCTGTGATCTGGCCGCCGAGAAAGTCGCTGACCCAACTGGAGCCGCCCCGGTAGGGCACGTGCTGGCTCTGCATGCCGGCCATGGAGACGAGCAGTTCGTGCGCCATGTGCGGCATGGTCCCGATGCCGCCGGAAGCGACGAAATACTTCTGCGGCTCCTTCCGGGTCATGGCGATGAACGCGCGCATGTCCCTGGCCGGGAAGTCCGGGCGCACCAGGAAGACCAGCGGGTTGGCGATCGCCTGCGATACCGGCGTGAGCTCCTTCATCGGATCGAAGCCGAGCTTCTCGAACAGCGGCCCCATGACGGTGATGATCGGACCGGTGTAGAGCACGGTGTACCCGTCGGGCTCAGCCCGGGCGACCAGGTCGGTGCCGATCTGCGTGTTCGCGCCGGACTTGTTCTCGACGAAGAACTGCTGGCCGAGCCGGTCGCCCAGATGGCGGCAGACCACGCGCGCGGAACTGTCGGAGATGTTGCCCGGCGCATACGGCACGACCACGCGCAGCGGCCTGGCGGGCCAGCCCTGCGCCATGTCGCCCTGGGCCCAGGCACGGGTGAGCGGCACGCCGCATGCAGCCGCTGCCGCCGCGGCGCCGAGCATCCGGCGGCGGGGCAGCGACACGGGAAGCGTCGCAGGATCGGGTTTCCGGGGCATGGCGCAGTCTCCTGTCGTTGGAATGGCGCCGAGTGTTCTTGCGCGTGGTGCCGGCGTCCAATGAATAATCGGGCACCGGCATTCCTGATGGGAATACCTGAAGCTGCAGCCCCCGAAGGACATGGCAGTCCGCTGCGCCGGTTCAAGCCCGCAATGCGTCCGCCACGGCTGCCTGCTCGCCCAGCCAGGCGGTCAGCGCCTCCAGTCCCGCATGGCGCGGCTGCACCTTGGGTGTGAGCAGGTAGAAACCGTGCCGCGCGGTCACCATGGCGCCGATGCGCACGAGCTGGCCGCCGGCGAGCTCGCCCTGAACGAGGAAGGGCGGCACCATCGCCAGGCCGCGGCCGGCCACGGCCGCAGGGATGAGCACCGAGTACTGCTCGCAATCGATGCGTTCGGCATGCGCGCCTTCCAGGCCCAGCGCGCGAAGCGACTCGTCCCAGAGCGTGGGCCGCAACACATGGCTGAGCAGCGGCAGCGCCTCGATCAGCCGGCGGTTGATGCGGCGCACGTCGATGCCCCGGGCACGCAGGAACTCACGACGGGCGGGCGCCATGGCAAAGCAGAAGTGCCTGCCCACCAGGTAGCGCGAGCGCCATCCCTGGAAGCGCCCCGTGCCCGCGCGGATCTCGGCGTAGGCCTGTGCAGCCTGTCCCTGCGCATCGGGCAGGCGTGCCACCAGTTGCACGCGCACGCCGGGATGGCGCGCCTCGAAGTCGTCGAGCAGCGGGATGAGCCAGCGCTGCGCGACCGCCGGCGCCACGCCCAGGCGCACGCCCTGGGCCGCGGCCGTGCTGGCGGACATGCGGGTCTCGGCATCGTCCAGCATCTGCAGTGCGCGCTGCACCGAGCGCAGGTAGGGGCGCGCCGCCGCAGTGATCAGCATGCCCTGCCCCGACCGCTCGAACAGCCTGGCACCGAGCATCTCCTCGAGCGCCTGGACGTGCTTCGTGACGGCGCTCTGCGTCAGGTGCGCCTGCAGCGCCGCGGCTGAAACGCTGCCCGTGCGGGCCACCAGCACGAAGACCCGCAAGGTTTGCAGCGAGTGGCGTACGCGCTTCATGCGGCCAGTCTACTTCGCTGCATGTGGCCGGCCCGCCTGCCTAGAATTCCCGGCTGTTGACGCGGACGTCTGGACGGGGAATCGGAATGCTGGAACTCGACAAACTCAACGAACTCGCCGAGAGCCACGGCGAACTGCAGCGCGGCAGGGTCATGGTCACGGGCGTGATCGCGCTGTCGCTGGCCGTGCTGTGCTTCCTGGGCGTGCTCGCCTTCCACTTCCCGCAGTACCTCACCACGCCCGAGCTGCGCAAGAGCTACGACGTGGACGTGATGCGGTACGTGCTGCTCACGGCCATGGTCGTCTCGGGCGGCCTGGCGCTGGTGAACATCATCTTCAACCGCACGCGCTGGCTGTCGTCCTTCGCCTTCCTGCTGGTGGCCGCGGCCGCGCTGCTGGGCGGGCACAAGGTCGACGTGGACCCGAACTTTCCCGACGGCACGCCCTACATCGGGCTGGACTGGTTCATCCTCGACCTGCTGGGCTCCTCGCTGATCTTCATCTTCATCGAGAAGCTGTTTGCCCACCGCAAGGACCAGCCGATCTTCCGCGCCGAGTGGCAGACGGACTTCCACCACTTCGTGGTCAACCACATGATCGTGGGCTTCGTGCTGCTGGCGACCAACCTGCTGGTGCACAAGCTCTTCGGCTGGGCGGCCAACGATGGGCTGCGCGGCTGGATCGCGGGCCTGCCCTTCTGGGCCGGCGTGCTGCTGATCATCCTGGTGGCCGACCTGGTGCAGTACTGGACGCACCGCGCCTACCACGAGGTGCCGCTCCTGTGGCGCCTGCACGCGGTGCACCACAGCGTCAAGAGCATGGACTGGCTGGCCGGCTCGCGCCAGCACATCCTGGAGCTGCTGATCACCCGCACGCTGGTGCTCGCGCCGATCTACGTGCTGGGCTTCTCCAAGGAAGTGATCGACGCCTACATCGTCATCGTCGGCTTCCAGGCGGTGTTCAACCACTGCAACGTGAGCGTGCGCCTGGGGCCGCTGCGCTACGTCATCGTCACGCCCAACTTCCACCACTGGCACCACAGCCAGGACGACGAGGCGATCGACAAGAACTACGCGGCGCACTACGCCTTCCTCGACTACCTGTTCGGCACCGCCGTCAAGAGCACGCGGCTGTGGCCCGAGCGCTACGGGGTGGTGGGCGACTACGTGCCCAACGGCTTCTTCAAGCAACTGAAGTTCCCCTTTGTCTGGAAGGGCTGACCCGGCGCCGGCCGCCCGCTTCGACGCCGTCGTCATCGGCGCCGGCGCCGCCGGCCTCTTCTGCGCGGCGCTCGCCGGCCAGCGCGGGCTGAAGGTGCTGCTGATCGACCACGCCGAGCGCGTGGCCGAGAAGATCCGCATCTCGGGCGGCGGGCGCTGCAACTTCACCAACCGCGAGCTGGACCCGCGCGCACCGCAGCGCCACTTCCTGGGCGAGAACCCGCACTTCTGCCGCTCGGCGCTGGCGCGCTACACGCCGCAGGACTTCATCGCGCTGGTGGAGCGCCACGGCATCGCCTGGCACGAGAAGCACAAGGGGCAGCTCTTCTGCGACGGGCCCTCGCAGCAGATCGTCGACATGCTGCTGGCCGAATGCGCGGCCGGCGGCGTCGCGCACTGGCAGCCCTGCGCCGTGCAGGGCGTGCAGGCCGCGGACGGCGGCGGCTATCGGATCGAGACGGCACGCGGCGCGGTGCACGCGCCGCGGGTGGTCGTCGCCACCGGCGGGCTGTCGATCCCGCAGATCGGCGCCAGCGACTTCGGGCACCGCCTTGCACGGCAGTTCGGCCTGAAGCTCGTTCCGCCCCGGCCCGCGCTGGTGCCGCTGACCTTCGGCGGCGGGGCCTGGGCACCCTACGCGCAACTGGCCGGGCTGGCGCTGCCGGTCGAGATCGGCACCGGCAGCAGGAAGGCGCGAGCTGCGTTCCACGAAGATCTTCTCTTCACCCACCGCGGCCTCTCCGGCCCGGCCGTGCTGCAGATCTCCAGCTACTGGCAGCCGGGCACGCCGCTGACGATCGACTTCGCGCCCGGCGTGGACATGGCCGCCGCGCTCGCCGAGGCCAAGCGCGATTCGCGCAAGCAGGTCGCCAACGAACTGGCCGCCCACATGCCCGCGCGGCTGGCCGAGGCCTGGGCCGCGCAGGACCCGGCCCTGCAGCGCCCCGTCAACGAGGCGCCCGACAAGGCCCTGGCCCGGCTGGCCGAGCGCATCGGCCGCTGGGAGATCACGCCCGAGGGCACCGAGGGCTACAGGAAGGCCGAGGTCACCGCCGGCGGCGTCGACACGCGCGAGCTGTCGTCCCAGACGATGGAGGCCGCCCGGCAGCCGGGCCTGTTCTTCATCGGCGAGGTGGTGGACGTGACCGGCTGGCTGGGCGGCTACAACTTCCAGTGGGCCTGGGCCAGCGCGCACGCCTGCGCCGGGGCGCTGGCCGCCGGCTGAGTCACAGCACCGAGAACTGGCGCCGGTAGGCCGAGGGCGAGATGCCGAAGGCCTCGCGGAAGCCCTGCCGCAGCGAGACCGCCGAGCCGAAGCCGGCATCGGCGGCCACCGCCTCGACCGGCCGGTCGCTGGACTCCAGCAGGCGCTGCGCCAGCGCCAGGCGCTGGCCCTGCAGCCACTGGCCGACGGTGGTGCCGGTGGCCTGGCGGAAGCGCCGGGTGAAGGTGCGGCGACTCATCAGCGCCCGGCGGGCCAGGCCGTCCAGCGTGTGCGGCTGGTGCAGGTGCCCGCCCAGCCATTCGAGCAGCGGCCCCAGGCGGTCGCGCTCGGCGGGGGCCCGCACCGGCTGCTCGATGTACTGCGCCTGGCCGCCCTGGCGGTGCGGCGCCACCACCATGCGGCGCGCGGCGCGGTTGGCCGCCTCCGCGCCGTGGCGCACGCGCAGCAGGTGCAGGCAGCAGTCGATGCCGGCCACGGTGCCGGCGGAGGTGAGCAGGTCGCCGTCGTCCACGTACAGCACGTCCGGCTGCAGCCGCACCCTCGGGAAGCGCTCGGCGAAGGCCGGCGCCGCGTACCAGTGGGTGGTGGCGGGCCGGCCGTCGAGCAGGCCCGCCTCGGCCAGCAGGAACGCGCCCAGGCACAGGCCGACGACGACAGCGCCGCGCCGGTGCGCGGCCTGCAGGGCGCGCACCAGCGCGGGCGCCGGCGGCGGCCCCGCATCGTCGTGCCAGGAGGGGACGACCACGATGTCGGCGCCGCACATCGCCTCCAGCCCGTACGGCACCTCGACGGTGAAGCCGGCGCTGGTGCGCAGCGGGCCGGGCTCGGCCGCGCACACGCGCACCCGGAAGCACGGGCCGCCGGCGACTGTGCGCTCCTCGCCGAACACCAGGCAGGGCACCGAAAGGTGGAAGGGGCTGATGCCGTCGAAGGCGAGCACGGCGATGGTGTCGGTCTTCGTGCGGGACATGGCCCGATTCTATCG
>NZ_JBIQNC010000036.1:12103-29705 GCF_044462705.1 Xenophilus sp. | reverse complement strand
ACAGGCCGTTCCAGGGGGCCAAGCGTGTGTCTCCGTGCATGTCTCTTCTTGCTCCACGTCGGACGCCTTGCCGGTGCCGGAAGCGCGAAGTGGGCGAATGCTAGGGAGCACGCTTCGGCCAGACAAGACTTAACTTCGACCCATTTTGAGCCAAAGTAACGCCGAGATGCCAAAGAAAAAGCCGCCCGGAGGCGGCTTTGACTGGAAAGCGCGAGCGGCGAGTGGCCGCCTGCGGGCGCTTTTTACTTCTTCTGACGGTACTTGCGCAGCGCCGCGATCTGCGCGGCCATCACCGCAAGTTCGGACTGCGCCATGGCGATGTCGATGTCGCTCTTGGCGTTCTTCAGCGCCTCTTCGGCCGCACGCTTGGCGGCGTTGGCCTTCTCGTCGTCCAGGTCCTTGCCGCGGATGGCGGTGTCGGACAGCACCGTGACGCAGTTCGGCTGCACCTCCAAGATGCCGCCGGCGACGAAGACGAATTCCTCGCCGCCGTCGGCCGTCTCGATGCGCACGGCGCCGGGACGGATGCGGGTGATCAGCGGGGTGTGGCGCGGATAGACGCCGAGCTCGCCGGCTTCACCGGGCAGCGCGACGAACTTCGCCTCGCCCGAGAAGATGGACTCCTCGGCGCTGACGACGTCGACGTGAATGGTGTTTGCCATGCTCGCTGCCTCTTATCAGGCGACCTTCTTGGCCTTCTCGAACGCCTCGTCGATGGTGCCGACCATGTAGAAGGCCTGCTCCGGCAGGTGGTCGCACTCGCCGTTGGTGATCATCTTGAAGCCGCGGATGGTCTCGGCCAGCGGCACGTACTTGCCGGGCGAGCCGGTGAACACCTCGGCCACGTGGAAGGGCTGCGACAGGAAGCGCTGGATCTTCCGGGCGCGGGCCACGGCCAGCTTGTCTTCCGGCGCCAGTTCATCCATGCCCAGGATGGCGATGATGTCGCGCAGTTCCTTGTAGCGCTGCAGCGTGCCCTGCACGGCGCGGGCCACGTTGTAGTGCTCCTCGCCGACCACGTTCGGGTCCAGCTGGCGGCTGGTCGAATCGAGCGGGTCCACGGCCGGGTAGATGCCCAGCGAGGCGATGTCACGGCTCAGCACCACGGTGGAGTCCAGGTGGGCGAAGGTCGTGGCGGGCGAGGGGTCGGTCAGGTCATCGGCAGGCACGTACACGGCCTGGATGGAGGTGATCGAACCGACCTTGGTGGAGGTGATGCGCTCCTGCAGGCGGCCCATTTCCTCGGCCAGCGTCGGCTGGTAGCCCACGGCGGAGGGCATGCGGCCCAGCAGTGCGGACACCTCGGTGCCGGCCAGCGTGTAGCGGTAGATGTTGTCCACGAAGAACAGCACGTCGCGGCCTTCGTCGCGGAAGGACTCGGCGATGGTCAGGCCCGTCAGCGCCACGCGCAGGCGGTTGCCCGGGGGCTCGTTCATCTGGCCGTAGACCATGGCCACCTTCGAGTCGGCCAGGTTGTCCTGCACCACCACGCCGGAATCCGACATCTCGTGATAGAAGTCGTTGCCCTCGCGGGTGCGCTCACCCACGCCGGCGAACACCGACAGGCCCGAGTGCGCCTTGGCGATGTTGTTGATGAGCTCCATCATGTTCACGGTCTTGCCGACGCCGGCGCCGCCGAACAGGCCCACCTTGCCGCCCTTGGCGAAGGGACAGACCAGGTCGATCACCTTGATGCCGGTTTCCAGCAGCTCGGTGGAGGGCGACAGCTCGTCGTAGGCGGGGGCCTTGCGGTGGATCGAGGCCGTCAGCTCCTGGCTGACCGGGCCGCGCTCGTCGATGGGGTTGCCCAGCACGTCCATGATGCGGCCCAGCGTGGCCTTGCCGACCGGCACGGTGATGGGAGCGCCGGTGTTGACCACGGTGATGCCGCGGCGCAGGCCGTCCGAGCTGCCCAGCGCGATGGTGCGCACCACGCCGTCGCCGAGCTGCTGCTGCACTTCGAGCGTCAGGCCACCCTCTTGGAACTTCAGCGCGTCATACACCTTGGGCATCTGGTCGCGCGGGAATTCGACGTCCACCACGGCGCCGATACATTGAACGATCTTGCCTTCTGCTTGAGCCATTGTCTGCTCCAGTAAATTTGTCTTGTCAGTTGCCGGTGGCCGCGGCCGCACCGGCCACGATCTCGGACAGCTCGGTGGTGATGCCGGCCTGGCGGGTCTTGTTGTAGACCAGCTTCAGCTCGTTGATCACGTTGCCGGCGTTGTCGGTGGCGGCCTTCATGGCCACCATGCGGGCCGCCTGCTCGGAGGCCATGTTCTCGGCCACGGCCTGGTAGACCAGCGATTCCACGTAGCGCACCAGCAGCTCGTCGATGACGGTCTGCGCGTCGGGCTCGTAGAGGTAGTCCCAGCTGTGCTGGCCCTTCTCGTCCTGCAGCGACTCGGCCTTCAGCGGCAGCAGCTGCTCGACCACCGACTCCTGGCGCATCGTGTTCACGAAGCGCGTGTAGCCCAGGTAGACCGCATTGATCTTGCCCTCGGCATAGGCGTCGAACAGCACCTTCACCGGGCCGATCAGCTTGTCCAGGTGCGGCGTGTCGCCCAGCTGCGTGACGTGCGAGACCACGCGCGCGCCGATGCGGTTGAGAAAGCCGAAGCCCTTGTTGCCGATCGCCACCGTGTCGGCCGTCATGCCCGCCTGCTGCAGCTCGCGCAGCTTGGCCGTCACGGCGCGCAGCAGGTTGGTGTTCATGCCGCCGCACAGGCCCTTGTCCGTCGTCACCACGATGAGGCCCGCGGACTTGGCGTCGTTGGTCTTCATGAAGGCGTGGGTGTACTCGGGATTGGCCTGCGCGAGGTTGGCCGCGATCGCGCGGATCTTCTCGCTGTAGGGACGGGCCGCACGCATGCGGTCCTGCGCCTTGCGCATCTTCGACGCGGCCACCATTTCCATGGCCTTGGTGATCTTCTTGGTGTTCTCCACCGATTTGATCTTGCCGCGGATTTCCTTGCCGGCTGCCATCGATGCTCCTTAAGCCTCGTTGCGTCCGAGCGCCATCAGGCGAAGGACTTCTTGAACGCCGTGATGGCGGCGGTCAGGTCGGCTTCGGCGTCCTTGTCCAGCGCCTTGGCCTGCTCGATCTTGTCGAGCAGCGCGCCGTGGCTGGTCTTGAGGAACTGGTGCAGGCCGTGCTCGAAGGGCAGCACCTTCTTGACGTCCAGGTCGTCCATGAAGCCCTTGTTCACCGCGAACAGCGAGGCGGCCATCAGCGAGATGGGCAGCGGGCTGTACTGCGGCTGCTTGAGCAGTTCGGTCACGCGGGCGCCGCGGTCCAGCTGCTTGCGGGTCGCTTCATCCAGGTCGGAGGCGAACTGCGCGAAGGCAGCCAATTCGCGGTACTGCGCCAGGTCGGTACGGATACCGCCGGACAGGCCCTTGATGACCTTGGTCTGCGCCGCCGAGCCCACACGCGACACCGAGATACCGGCGTTGATGGCGGGGCGGATGCCGGCGTTGAACAGGTTGGTTTCCAGGAAGATCTGGCCGTCGGTGATCGAGATCACGTTGGTCGGCACGAAGGCGGACACGTCGCCGGCCTGCGTCTCGATGATCGGCAGCGCCGTCAGCGAACCGGTCCGGCCCTTGACCTCGCCCTTGGTGAAGGCTTCGACGTAGTCGGCATTCACGCGGGCGGCGCGCTCCAGCAGGCGGCTGTGCAGGTAGAACACGTCGCCGGGGTAGGCTTCGCGGCCCGGCGGGCGGCGCAGCAGCAGCGAAACCTGACGGTAGGCGACGGCCTGCTTGGACAGGTCGTCATAGATGATCAGGGCGTCCTGGCCGCGGTCGCGGAAGTACTCGCCCATCGTGCAGCCGGCGTAGGCCGACACGTACTGCATCGCGGCCGACTCGGACGCGGAAGCGGCGACCACGATGGTGTATTCCATCGCGCCGGCCTGCTCCAGTGCGCGCACCACGTTCTTGATCGACGAAGCCTTCTGGCCGATCGCGACGTAGACGCAGGTCATGTTCTGACCCTTCTGGTTGATGATCGTGTCGATCGCCACGGCGGTCTTGCCGGTCTGGCGGTCGCCGATGATCAGTTCGCGCTGGCCGCGGCCGATCGGCACCATCGAGTCGATGGACTTCAGGCCCGACTGCATCGGCTGGTCCACCGACTGGCGGGCGATCACGCCGGGAGCGACCTTCTCGATCACGTCCGTCAGCTTGGCGTTGACCGGGCCCTTGCCGTCGATCGGCTGGCCCAGGGCGTTGACCACGCGGCCGATCAGCTCGGGGCCGACGGGCACTTCCAGGATGCGGCCCGTGCACTTGACGGTGTCGCCCTCGGAGATGTGCTCGTACTCGCCCAGGATCACCGCGCCCACCGAGTCACGCTCGAGGTTCAGCGCCAGGCCGTAGGTCGGCTGGCCGCCGGGGGTGGGCGGGAACTCCAGCATTTCGCCCTGCATCGCCTCGGACAGGCCGTGGATGCGCACGATGCCGTCGGTCACCGAGACGACGGTGCCCTCGTTGCGGATGTCGGCGCTGACGCCCAGCCCCTCGATCCGGCTCTTGATCAGTTCGGAAATCTCTGCGGGATTGAGTTGCATGACTCTTTCCTTCTTTCAATCGGTGTGACGGCCCGGCCGCCTTACGCGGTGAGCGCCGCCTTCATTTGTTCGAGCCGGGCCTTGACGGAGGTGTCCAGCACTTCGTCGCCCACCACGGCGCGCACGCCGCCGATGAGCGAGGGATCGACCTCGACGTGGGTGGTCAGCCTGCGGCCGAAGCGCTTCTCCAGCACGGCCTGCACCTCGGCCACCGCGGCGGCATCCATCGGGAAGGCGCTGTAGATGGCGGCATCGGCCACGCCGCTGGCGGCGTTCTTCAGGGCGCGGAACTGCGTCGCCACCTCGGGCAGCGCGGCCAGGCGGCCGTTCTCCAGCACCATGCGCAGGAAGTTCTGCCCGGCCTGCGGCAGGCCTTGCGGCACGAGGCCCGCGATCAGCCCGTAGACCTGCTCGGCGCCCAGCCTGGGATTGGCCGCGGCCTCCTGCAGCTGCGCGCTGCCGGCCACCTGGGCCAGCGGCTCGAGCCAGGCGAGCGTCGCGTCGGCGTTGCCGGCACTGGCCTTGAACAGCGCCTCGGCATACGGACGGGCAATGGTGGCGAGTTCGGCCATCGCGTCGTCCTCTTACAGCTCGGTCTTCAGGCGGGCCAGCAGGTCGGCATGCACGTTGGCATCGACCTCCTTGCGCAGGATCTGCTCGGCGCCCTTGACGGCCAGCGCAGCCACCTGCTCGCGCAGCGCCTCGCGGGCGCGCACGGCCTGCTGCTCGGCTTCCTCGCGGGCGGCGGCCACGATCTTGTTGGCCTCGTCCGTCGCGCGGGCCTTGGCCTCCTCGACGATCTGCTGCGCGCGGCGCTCGGCATCGGCCAGGCGATTGCTGGTCTCGGTGCGCGAAGCCTGCAGCTCCTGCTCGACGCGCTGGTTGGCGGACGCGAGTTCGGCCTTGGCCTTCTCGGCAGACGCCAGACCCGCGGCGATCTTTTGGGCTCGTTCATCCAGCGCCTTCGCGATCGGCGGCCACACGAACTTCATCGTGAACCACACGAGCAGCAGGAAGACGACGGCCTGAACGAACAGGGTCGCGTTGATACTCACGGCAACACCTTTCTAAGGACGGTGTGGCAGGAGAGGATCAGGCGCCGGCGACGACGAAGGGGTTGGCGAAGGCGAACAGCAGGGCGATGGCCACGCCGATCAGGAAGGCGGCGTCGATCAGACCGGCCAGAATGAACATCTTGGTCTGCAGGTCGTTCATGAGTTCGGGCTGACGGGCCGAGGACTCGAGGAACTTGCCGCCCATCAGCGCGATGCCGATCGACGCGCCGATCGCGCCGAGACCGACGATCAGACCACAAGCCAGAGCGACGAGACCGAGAACGTTTGCCATGATGACTCCTTAGTTGAAAGGCAAGAGTGAGGAAAGAGGAAGGGAAAGCGGGAGGTCAGTGCGCGCTGTGCGACTGGCCGAGATAGATGAGCGCCAGCATCATGAAGATGAAGGCCTGCAGCGTGATCACCAGGATGTGGAACACGGCCCAGATGAAGCCGGCGACCACATGGCCCACCGGCAGCAGCACGCCCGTGAGCGACATCGCCATGGCGCCGCCCATCAGGGCGATCAGCATGAACACCAGTTCGCCCGCGTACATGTTGCCGAACAGCCGCATGCCGTGCGAGACGGTGTTGGCGATGTACTCGATGCACTGCATCAGCAGGTTGACCGGCCACAGCACGGGATGCGAGCCGAAGGGCGCGGTCACCAGTTCGTGGCCCCAGCCGCCGGCGCCCTTGACCTTCAGGCTGTACCAGAAGCGCAGGAACAGCACCGCGACGGCCAGGCCCAGCGTGGTCGACAGGTCGGCCGTGGGCACGACGCGCATGTAAGCATGGTGCGGGTCGCCGCCCGTCGCCGCGTGCAGCTGGGTCCACAGGGCCGGCAGCAGGTCCACCGGCAGCAGGTCCATCGCGTTGAGCAGGAACACCCACACGAACACCGTCAGCGCCAGCGGGGCGATGAACTTGCGGCTCTGCGCGTTGTGGATGTTGGCCTTGGCCTGGTTGTCGACCATCTCGACCAGGATCTCGACCGCGGCCTGGAAGCGGCCCGGCACGCCCGAGGTGGCCTTGCGCGCGGCCAGCCACATCACGAAGCAGCCCAGCGCGCCGAGCGCCAGCGCATAGAGGATGGAGTCCAGGTTCAGGACATTGAAGTCGACGATGGCCTTCTGCACCACCGGGTGGCCACTCCAGTCCACCTGCCAGTGCTGCAAGTGGTGGACGATGTATTCGCTGGCGGTCGGGGCGTGTCCTTCGGCGGCCATCTTTCTCGATCTCTTCTCTTAAACGGTCAAATCCGGTTCAACAAACGGGGCCGCACGGCAAGCGCCACCCAGTACATCTTCAGCGCAACCACCATGCCTGCCAGCAGGGCCAGCCAGTGGACGCCTTCGATCAGCCAGCGCGCCGCGACCAGCAGGGCCACGGTCAGCGCGATCTTGATCAACTCCCAGATCACGAATCCCATCATGGCAGCGGACTGTGACGCGACGTCCTTCGCTCGTCGCATCGCCCGGGCGAACAACGCCGCCGGCAGGGCCACCGCCATCGCTCCGTAGAACGCCGACACCGCCGCCACCGGCCGGTGCGTCCAGAACCACGCCACCACCGCCACGAGCAAGCCCGCCGCCACCTGGGCGCCAATCACCCACCAGGGTGACAATTCGGGATGTTGCTCGCGCAAGCGCTGCGCCTCCTCGGCGGTCAGCGGCTTGAAGTCGGAGGCTTCGGCGTCGACTTCGGAAGACGGGGCGTTGGTTGTCATTCGAATGGCCGCCCCAATCTCGCGGAAATTCTACAAAGCCTCTCATTATAAGTAAAAACCCGTCCATCCCCGGCAGGACGCGGCCGAAAGATGTGGCGTCATGGCCTCGCCGCCGGGCGGCGGCCCACTTGTCGGGGCTTCCGGATAATCCCGCGATGCACCCCGCCTTCCCGGACGCCCTGCCCTCCACGCCCTGCCACCTGAACGGCGAGTACCTTCCGCTGCGGGACGCGAGGATCAGCGTGCTGGACCGCGGCTTCATCTTCGGCGACGGCGTCTACGAAGTGGTGCCCGTCTACGACGGCCATCTGTTCTGCTTCGAGGAACACATGGCGCGGCTGGCCCGATCGCTGGACGAACTGCGCATCCCGAACCCGCACGAGCTGGCCGGATGGCGCGCCATCGCGCAGCGGCTGGTGCGCGAGGCGCCGCCCGCAGCCACCCAGGGCCTGTATTTCCAGGTGACGCGCGGCGTCGCGATGCGCGACCATGCGATGCCCACCGGCCTGGCGCCCACGGTCTTCGCGATGCTCAACCCGCTCAGGCCGGTGCCGGCCGAGGTGCGCGCGCGCGGCGTGGCCTGCGTCAGCGCCGAGGACTTCCGCTGGCAGAAGGCGCACATCAAGGCCACCAGCCTGCTGGGCGCGGTGCTGGCGCGGCAGATCAGCGTGGAGGCCGGCGCGGCCGAGACCGTCATGTTCCGCGGCGACCTGCTCAGCGAGGCCTCGTCGAGCAACGTGTGGGTGGTGAAGGACGGCCGCGTGAGCGGCCCGCAGGCGGACCACCGCGTGCTGCGCGGCATCCGCTACGGGCTGCTGGAGCGGCTGTGCGCGCGGCACGGCATCCCGTTCGCGCTGCGCGACATCACGCGCGAGGAAGTGCGGCAGGCGGACGAGCTGCTGCTGTCCTCCGCCTCCAAGGAGGTGCTGCCGGTGACGCGGCTGGACGGGCAGCCGGTTGGAAAGGGCGTGCCCGGCCCCATCTACGACTGCTTGTACGCCGCCTACCAGGAAGCCAAGCAGGCCGCGGCGGCATGAACCTCTGAAAGGCAAGCCATGACCACGAAGACCGACGACCCGCGCAAGGACTCGCTGATCGAGTACCCCTCGCCCTTCCCCATCAAGGTGATGGGCGCCAACGTCGACGGCTTCGTGCACGCGGTGACGCAGGTGGCCAGGCAGTTCGATCCCGGCTTCGACGCCAGCACCATCGAGCTGCGCGACAGCAAGGCCGGCAACTACCTGGGCGTCACCATCACGGTGACGGCCACCAGCCGCGAGCAGCTCGACGACCTGTACCGCGCCCTGTCCTCGCACCCGATGGTGAAGGTCGTGCTGTGAACGCCGGCGCGGCGCCCGAGATCGCCGCGCCGGCGTGGGCGCCGGAGCTGCACATGCTCGGCCGCGCCGACTACCAGGCCACCTTCGCCGCCATGCGGCAGTTCACGCAGGAGCGCCCCGCCGACGCACCCGACCGGCTGTGGGTCTGCGAGCACCCCCCCGTCTTCACCCAGGGCCTGGCCGGCCGGCAGGACCACATCCTGCTGCCCGGCGACATCCCCGTGGTGCAGACCGACCGCGGCGGGCAGGTCACCTACCACGGCCCCGGCCAGGTGGTGGCCTACCCGCTGATCGATCTGCGCCGTGCCGGCTATTACGTCAAGGAATACGTGTACCGGCTGGAAGAGGCGGTGCTGCGCACCCTGGCGCACTTCGGCGTGACGGGGCACCGCGTGGCGGGCGCGCCGGGCATCTACGTGAGGCTGGACGATCCGTTCAGCCACGCCGCGCTGGCCGGCCCGCAGCCGGGCGGCGACCCCTTCCGCGGCCTGGGCAAGATCGCTGCGCTGGGCATCAAGGTCAGCCGGCACTGCACGTACCACGGGGTGTCGCTCAACGTGGCGATGGACCTGGAACCCTTCACGCGCATCAACCCTTGCGGCTATGCCGGGCTGAAGACGGTGGACCTTTCTACAATCGGCGTCTCCGTTGCCTGGGACGAAGCTGCCCAGGTGTTGAGCCGGAAGCTCGTCGCCTTCCTGGCCCCCTGAAGGATCCCATGAGCACCCCCGAAGTCGTCCGCGAGGCCCAGTCCGCCGAAAACTACAACGCATCGGCCAAGCAGAAAGCCGCCGCCAAGCTGTCGCGCATCCCGGTCAAGGTGGTGCAGGCCGAGGTGCTGAAGAAGCCCGAGTGGATCCGCGTCAAGGCCGGCAGCCCGACCACGCGCTTCTACGAGATCAAGCAGATCCTTCGCGAGTCGAACCTGCACACGGTGTGCGAGGAAGCCTCCTGCCCCAACATCGGCGAATGCTTCGGCAAGGGCACGGCGACCTTCATGATCATGGGCGACAAGTGCACGCGCCGCTGCCCCTTCTGCGACGTGGGCCACGGCCGGCCCGACCCGCTGGACAAGGACGAGCCGCTCAACCTGGCGAAGACCATCGCCAAGCTGCGCCTGAAGTACGTGGTGATCACCAGCGTGGACCGCGACGACCTGCGCGACGGCGGCAGCGGCCACTTCGTCGAGTGCATCCAGCGCACGCGCGAGCTGTCGCCCGCCACGCAGATCGAGATCCTGGTGCCCGACTTCCGCGGCCGCGACGACCGCGCGCTGGAGATCCTGAAGGCCGCGCCGCCGGACGTGATGAACCACAACCTGGAGACCATCCCCCGCCTGTACAAGGAGGCGCGGCCGGGCTCCGACTACCAGTTCAGCCTGAACCTGCTGAAGAAGTTCAAGGCACTGCACCCCAACGTGCCGACCAAGAGCGGCATCATGGTCGGCCTGGGCGAGAACGATGACGAGATCCTGCAGGTGATGCGCGACATGCGCGCGCACGACATCGACATGCTGACCATCGGCCAGTACCTGGCGCCCAGCAACAGCCACCTGCCGGTGCGCCGCTACGTGCACCCCGACACCTTTCGGATGTTCGAGGAGAAGGCCTACGAGATGGGCTTCTCGCACGCCGCGGTGGGCGCGATGGTGCGCTCCAGCTACCACGCCGACCAGCAGGCCGGCCACGTGCTCGGCTGAGCCGGCGCCTCCTGCGGCCGCCGGCCCTCGTCACGCCCCGGCCACCGCCCTGGCCTGCGAACTGCCGGCACCGTAGGCAGGCAACCGCATCGACACCACCGCCGCGGCGACGAGGAGCAGCGCCGCGGAGCCGAAGGCCGGCCAGTGGGTGCCGAGGTGCTCGTAGGCCCAGCCGCCGGCCCAGGAACTGATCATGCCGCCGACCTGGTGCGCGACATAGGCCAGGCCGTAGAGCAGGCCGACCAGCCGCACGCCGTAGACGTCGGCCAGGATGGCCGAGGAGGCCGCAATGCTGCCGGCCCACACGAGACCGCCGATGACGGAGGTCGTATAGAGCGCCCACGGCGAGGTGACCGCCACAAGGCACAGGAAGCCGATGCCGCGCACGAGGTAGATGGCGGCCAGCACGTTGCGCCGCGGCACCGTGTCGGAGATGCGGCCCAGCACCAGCGAGCCGACGATCGCCACCGCGCCGATGAGCCCGATGCCCGCGGCGCTGGTCGGGCCATCGAAGCCGTGGTCCATGAGCATGGGCATGCCATGCGTGCCGAGCAGGTTCATGCTGTAGCCGCAGGCGAACAGGCCGAAGCAGATCTGCCAGAAGACCGGCGTGAGCATCGCCTCGGCCGCGCTGCCGGCGCCGGCCAGCGGCTGGAGACCGGCCTTCGAGGCCGCGGCGCCCCCCTCTCCCGGCAGGCGATCGGCCCCGGGCGGCGGCTCGTCGCGGATCACGAGAAGGATGGTGGGCACCGCGACCACCAGGAACACGACGGCGAAGCCCAGCATCGTCGCGCGCCAGCCCACATGGGCGATCGCATGCGCGAACACCGGCGTCAGCACGGCGATGCCCGCCATCGACCCGGTCGACAGGAAGAACAGCGCCGTGCCGCGGCGGCGCACGAACCACCGGCTGAGGACCGGCGTCAACGCCACCTGGCTCGTGAAGGCCAGCCCCAGCGAGGCGCAGACCCCGAACGCGAGGAAGAAGCTGACGGGCTCGCGGGTCACCACGGTCCACGCCAGGGAGGCGACGGTGACCGCCGTGCCCAGCAACAGGACGAAGCGCGTGCCGCGCACCGCCGCCAGGTGGCCGGCCAGCGGCAGGCCCAGGCCGTAGAGCAGCATGCCGACGGCGATCATGGCCGACAGCAGGCTGCGGCTGAAGCCCAGGTCCTGCGCCATCGGAAGAAAGAACGGGCCGATGCCCATGCGCATGCCGACCGTGAGCAAGGTGAGCACCGTCGCCGCCGCGACGATGTTCCAGCCGAAGTACCAGCGGGGGGCTCCGGCGGGTGGGGACGTGGGCGCCATGGCGGGGCATGGTACCTAACAGGAGGCCGGCGCGTGGTTCGCGGGCCCGAAGCGCCCACGGCAGGAATCGCCACCCGCTGACGCCTCGCCGGAGCACCCGGCGGGCTGGCGTACGATGTGCCGGACCTGCCGCAGCCCCCTCCCCCAGCGATGCACCTGCCAGAGGCCGAAGTCCATGCCCTGATGCGCGCCGAGCACGGCGATCCGTTCGCGGTGCTGGGCCCGCACGAGACGCCCGAGGGGCTGGTCGTGCGCGTGCTGATGCCGGGCGCGCGCCAGGTGGGCGTGGTGCACGCCGCCTCGGGCGACCCGCTGGCGGTGCTGCAGCGCCAGGGCGACTCCGACCTGTTCGCGGCCCTGGTGCCGGCCGCGCCGGCGCGCATGGGCTACCGCCTGCACGTGCAGTGGGACGACCACGCCGCGCTGCTGGACGACCCCTACCGCTACCCGCCGGTGCTGGGCGAGCTGGACGCCTGGCTGCTGGCCGAGGGCACCCACCTGCGCCCCTGGGAGCGGCTGGGCGCGCACCTGTGCGAGCTGGGCGGCGCCCGGGGCGTGGCTTTCGCCGTCTGGGCGCCCAACGCGCGCCGGGTCTCGGTGGTCGGCCCCTTCAACCAGTGGGACGGCCGCCGCCACATGATGCGGCTGCGCCGCGAGTGCGGGGTGTGGGAGATGTTCGTGCCCCACATGGCGGCCGGCGACGCCTACCAGTTCGAGATCCTCGGCGCCGACGGCCACCTGCTGCACAAGGCCGACCCCTACGCCTTCGGTTCGCGCCTGCGGCCGGACACGGCCAGCGTGGTGCGGCCGCTGCCGCCGCCTGCCGTGCTGCCGCCGGCGCGCGCCGCGGCCAACCGGCGCGATGCGCCGATCAGCATCTACGAGGTGCACCTGGGCTCGTGGCGGCGCAAGAACGGCCACGAGTGGCTGACCTACCGCGACCTGGCCGAGACGCTGGTGCCCTACGCGCGCGACATGGGCTTCACCCACCTGGAGCTGATGCCGGTGAGCGAGCATCCCTTCGACGGCTCCTGGGGCTACCAGCCGGTGGGGCTGTACACGCCGACGGCCCGCTTCGGCGCGCCGGAGGACTTCCGCCACTTCGTGCAGGCGGCGCACGAGGCCGGCCTGGGCGTGATCCTCGACTGGGTGCCGGCGCACTTCCCGACCGATCCGCACGGGCTGGCCCGCTTCGACGGCACGCCGCTGTACGAGTACGCCGACCCGCGCGAGGGCTTCCACAACGACTGGAACACGCTGATCTTCAACTGGCGCCGCACCGAGGTGCGCAACTACCTGGTGGGCAACGCGCTGTTCTGGCTGGAGCGCTACGGCGTGGACGGCCTGCGCGTGGACGCGGTGGCCTCCATGCTGTACCGCGACTACAGCCGCCCGCCCGGCGAGTGGGTGGCCAACGAGCACGGCGGGCGCGAGAACCTGGAGGCGATCGACTTCCTGCGCCGCACCAACCGCGTGGTGGGCACCGAGCGGCCCGGCGCCACCACCATCGCCGAGGAGTCGACCAGCTTCCCGGCCGTCACCCGCCCGCCCGAGGACGGCGGCCTGGGCTTCCACTTCAAGTGGAACATGGGCTGGATGAACGACACGCTGGCCTATGCGCGCACCGACCCGCTGTACCGCCGGCACGAGCACCGCAAGATCACCTTCGGCCTGATGTACGCGCACAGCGAGAACTTCGTGCTGCCGCTCTCGCACGACGAGGTGGTGCACGGCAAGGGCTCGCTGATCGGCAAGATGCCGGGCGACGACTGGCAGAAGTTCGCCGGGCTGCGCAACCTGTACGGCTACCTGTGGGCCTACCCGGGCAAGAAGCTGCTCTTCATGGGCGGTGAGTTCGCCCAGCGCGCCGAGTGGAACCACGACCACGGCCTGGACTGGCACCTGCTGGAGTACCCGGCGCACCAGGGCGTGCAGCGGCTGGTGCGCGATCTGAACAACGTGCTGCGCCACTTCCCGGCGCTGCACGAGCTGGACTGCGAGCCGCAGGGCTTCGAGTGGATCGTGCACGACGACGAGCAGCAGTCCGTGTTCGCCTTCGTGCGCCGCGCGAAGGACGGCGCCTGCGTGGTCGCGGTGTGCAACTTCACGCCGGAGGTGCGGCGCGGCTACCGCCTCGGCGTGCCGGCGCCGGGCGCCTGGCGCGAGGTCATCAACACCGACGGCGAGGTCTACGGCGGCAGCGGCGTGGGCAACGGCATCGTCCACACCGAATCGCTGCCCTGGCACGGGCGGCCGCAGTCCATCGACATCACGGTGCCGCCGCTGGCGAGCGTGTACTTCGCGCCGGCGGAATGAGGCGCAGCGGCACGGTTTCTGCTGCCCGGCCTGCGTGCGCGCGCCACCCATCCCCTCGTCGCCCTCCATGCTGACCCCCGGCCGTCCCTACCCGCTCGGCGCGACGGTGCTGCCCGAAGGCATCAACTTCGCGCTGGCGGCGCCGGCAGCGCAGCGCGTGGAGCTGTGCCTGTTCGACGGCGCCACCGGCACGCGCGAGCAGCAGCGCCTGGCGCTGCCCGCCTGCACCGACGGCGTCTGGCACGGCCTGCTGCCGGGCGCCGGAGCGGGGCTGGTCTACGGCTGGCGCGTGCACGGCTCCTGGGCGCCGCGCCAGGGGCTGCGCTTCAACCCGGCCAAGCTGCTGCTGGACCCGTACGCGCGCGAGGTCGTCGGCCGCTACGGCGGCGAGGACATCTTCCTGGGCCACGCACCGGGCCAGCCCGAGCTGCGCGACACGCGCGACAACGGCGCCATCGCCCTCAAGGCGCGCGTCACCGCGCCGCTGCCCGGGCCGCCGCCGCGCCGGCCGCGCATCGCGCCGGGCGAGCGGGTGATCTGCGAGTTGCACGTGCGCGGCCACACCATGCTCCACCCCGCCGTGCCCGAGGCGCTGCGCGGCAGCTACGCCGGCCTGGCCGAGCCGGCGGTGCTGGACCACTTGCAGCGCCTGGGCATCACCACGCTGAGCCTGATGCCGGTGCAGCACCGCGCCGACGAGGAACGGCTGTTGCAGCTGGGCCTGTCCAACTACTGGGGCTACAGCCCGATCGGCTGGTTCGCCCCCGAGGCGCGCTACTGGAGCGGCCGGCCGGGCACCTCGCCGTCGTCGGAGTTCCGCCAGCTCGCCGACGCGGTGCACGCGCGCGGCATGGAGCTGGTGATCGACGTGGTCTACAACCACAGCGCCGAGACGGACGAGCTCGGCCCCACGCTCTCGCTGCGGGGCATCGACAACGCGCTGTACTACCGGCTGCGCGCGGACGATCCCTTCCTCTACGAGAACTGGACGGGCTGCGGCAACTGCCTCGACTTCTCCGAGCCGCGCGTGGTGCAGCTCGCCACCGACAGCCTGCGCCACTGGATGACCGAGCTGGGCGTGGACGGCTTCCGCTTCGACCTGGCGCCGGTGCTGGGGCGCGGCGCGGATGGCGCCTTCGACCGCCGCGCGCCCTTCTTCGCCGCCTGCGCGCAGGATCCGCTGCTCTCGCAGGCGCTGCTGATCGCCGAGCCCTGGGACGTCGGCCCCGGCGGCTACCAGCTCGGCGCCTTCCCGCCCGGCTGGCTGGAGTGGAACGACCGCTGGCGCGACGCGCAGCGCGGCTTCTGGCTGCGCCAGGGCCTGGACGGCGCGGCAGGCCGCGGCGAGTTCGCGCACCGGCTGCTGGGCTCCAGCGGGGAGTTCCGCCACGCGGGCCGCGCGCCCACCGCCAGCGTCAACTTCATCGCCGCGCACGACGGCTTCACCCTGCGCGACCTGGTGAGCTACGACCGGCGCCACAACGAGGCCAACGGCGAGGACGGGCGCGACGGCCACGACCGCAACCTCAGCCACAACCAGGGCGTGGAAGGCGACACCGGCGACCCGGCCGTGCTGGCGCGCCGCCGCGCGAAAGCGCGCGCCCTGCTGGCCACGCTGCTGCTGTCGCAGGGCACGCCCATGCTGCTGGCCGGCGACGAACTGGGCCACGGCCAGGGCGGCAACAACAACGCCTACTGCCAGGACAACGAGACCAGTTGGCTGGACTGGGCCCGCGCCGACACGGCGCTGGCCGCCTACGTGGCGCGGCTCGCCGCCCTGCGCCGCCGGGCCGAGCCCCTGCGCCACACGCAGTGGTGGCCGCCCCGCCCCGGCGCCGGCCAGGGCGGCGTGCACTGGCTGCAGCCCGACGGCACGCCCCTGCAGCCGGCCGACTGGGAGGACGGCCGGCAGCAGGCGCTGGCCGTGCTGTTCGAGCCCGCCGACGCGGCGGCGCCGCGCTGGCTGCTGTGGGTCAACGCGGCCGGGCAGGCGCAGACCTTCGCCACGCCCGCCGGCGCGTGGGACCTGCACCTGGCCAGCGACCCCGGCGACGACCCGCCCGCGCCGCGCCGGCTGCAGGCGCGCGAGAACGTATCGGCCGCCTGCCTGTGGCTGTGCTGCCGGACGCCCCGGCCCGTGCCAGACTGACGGGCCTGCCGCAGCAGGCCGCACCACACGACTGAGGAGACCCGGATGAACCAATCTCTCGAAACCCACCAACTGGTGCGCCGCAGCGTCGCGCTGGTGCTGGCCGGCGGCCGCGGTTCGCGCCTGAAGCAGTTGACCGACCGCCGCGCCAAGCCGGCCGTCTACTTCGGCGGCAAGTTCCGCATCATCGACTTCGCGCTGTCCAACTGCATCAACTCGGGCATCCGGCGCATCGCGGTGGTCACGCAGTACAAGTCGCACTCGCTGATGCGCCACCTGCAAAGCGGCTGGAACTTCCTGCGCGCCGAGCTGGGCGAGATGGTCGAGGTGCTGCCCGCGCAGCAGCGCCTGAGCGAGGAGCACTGGTACCGCGGCACGGCCGACGCGGTGTTCCAGAACGCCGACATCATCCGCTCGCGCGCCCTGCGCAACGACTACGTGGTGGTGCTGGCCGGCGACCACGTCTACAAGATGGACTACTCGCTGATGCTGCGCGACCACGTCGCCAACGGCGGCGGCTGCACGGTCGGCTGCATCGAGGTGCCGCGGCTGGAGGCGCGCGCCTTCGGCGTGATGGCGGTGGACGAAGACCGCCGCATCCGCGCCTTCGTCGAGAAGCCCGCCGACCCGCCGCCCATGCCCGGCCGGCCCGACGCGGCGCTGGCCAGCATGGGCATCTACGTCTTCGACGCCGACTACCTGTACCGGCTGCTGGAGGAAGACCACGCCAACCCCGCCTCCAGCCACGACTTCGGCAAGGACATCATCCCGCGCGCGGTGGCCGAGGGGCGGGCGCTGGCGCACCCCTTCGGCCTGTCCTGCGTCACCCGCACGCCCGGCGCCACGTCCTACTGGCGCGACGTGGGCACGATTGATGCGTTCTGGTCGGCCAACCTCGACCTGGCCTCGGTGACCCCGGAGCTGGACATCTACGACCCCGAATGGCCGATATGGACCTACCAGCGCCAGTTGCCCCCGGCGAAGTTCGTGCACGACCGGCGCGGCGAGCCCGGCCAGGCGGTGAACATCATCGTCTCGGGCGGGTGCATCGTCTCGGGCTCGGTGGTGCGCGACTCGGTGCTGTTCTCGGGCGTGCGGGTGCATTCCTTCTGCCGCATCGAGCAGGCGGTGATCCTGCCCGACGTGACGATCGGCCGCGGCGCGCGCCTGTCGAAGGTGGTGATCGACCGCGCCTGCGAGATCCCGGCCGGCATGGTGGTGGGCGAGGACCCGGTGGCCGATGCCGCCCGCTTCGAGCGCACCGAGGGCGGCGTGGTGCTGATCACGCGCGAGATGCTGCGCCGCCTGGCGGCGGCCGGCGGCGCGTCGCCCGACGAGGGCGACGCCTCCGTGCTGCAGGACCTGGGCCGCTGATGCGGGTGCTCCAGGTCAGCGCCGAGATCTTCCCGCTGCTCAAGACCGGCGGCCTGGC
>NZ_JBIQNC010000036.1:0-12003 GCF_044462705.1 Xenophilus sp. | reverse complement strand
CCACCGCCGCTTCGCCCTGCTGGGCTGGGCCGCCGCGCAACTGGCGCGGGGCGCCGACCCCCACTGGGCGCCCGAGCTGGTGCATGCGCACGACTGGCACGCCGGCCTGGCGCCGGCCTACCTGGCCTACCTGCCCGGCCAGCCGGCGCGCAGCGTGTTCACCATCCACAACCTGGCCTACCAGGGCCGCTTCGGCCCCGACGTCTTCACCGGGCTGGGGCTGCCGTCCAGCGCCTTCCAGGTCAACGGGCTGGAGTTCCACGGCGACGTCTCCTTCATGAAGGCCGGCCTGTACTTCGCCGACCGGATCACCACCGTCAGCCCCAGCTACGCGCAGGAGATCCAGACCCCCGCCCAGGGCCAGGGGCTGGACGGCCTGCTGCGCGGGCGCGCCGGCGTGCTCGACGGCATCCTCAACGGCGTGGACGACCGCGTGTGGGACCCCGCCACCGACACGCTGCTGCCGCACCGCTACCGCATGCCCGAAGGCCGCCGCATGGCGGGCAAGGCGCTGTGCAAGGCGTCCCTGCAACACGCGCTGGGCCTGGAGGTGCGCGCCGACGCGCCGCTGTTCGTGCTGGTCAGCCGCCTGACCGAGCAGAAGGGGCTGCATCTGGTGCTCGACGGGCTGGACGAGCTGATCGCCCGCGGCGGGCAGCTGGCCCTGCTGGGCTCGGGCGACGCCGCGCTGGAGGACGCCTTCCGCCAGCGCGCCGCCGTCGCACCGCGGCGCGTCGCGGCCACCCTCGGCTACGACGAGGCGCTGGCCCACCGCCTGTTCGCCGGCGGCGACGTGACCCTGGTGCCGTCGATGTTCGAGCCCTGCGGCCTCACGCAGATGTACGGGCTGCGCTATGGTGCGCTGCCGCTGGTGCACCGGGTCGGGGGGTTGGCTGACACCGTGACCGACTGCACGCTGGAAGACTTGGCCGAAGGCACGGCCAACGGCTTCGTCTTCGACGACTTCACCGCCCGCGACTTCGGCCGCGCGCTGCGCCGGGCCTTCGCGCTGTTCGCGCGGCCGGCCGACTGGCGCCGCGTGCGCGCCACCGGCATGCGCCGGCCGGCCGGCTGGGCCGAGCCCGCGCAGCGCTACATCGAGGTCTACCGCCACGCCGCGGCGCGCTGACGCCGCGCCCCACAGAACCCTGCAAGACACCCCCGCACCATGACCCCTGCCGCCTTCGAATACGACCACCCCGACCGCGACGTCGCCGCCTTCAAGCGCGCGCTGGCCAACAAGCTCATGTACGCCGTCGGCAAGGACCCGGTGGCCGCCAGCCAGGACGACTGGCTGCACGCCACCGCCCTGGCCGTGCGCGACCAGCTGGTCGAGCGCTGGATGGCCACCACCCGCGCCAACTACGCGCAGGACACCAAGCGCGTGTACTACCTCTCGGCCGAGTTCCTGATCGGCCGCACCTTCACCAACGCGCTGCTGGCGGTGGACCTGTACGACACGGTGAAGGCCGCGCTGGCCGACTTCGACATCGACATGGCGCAACTCGCCGAGCGCGAGCCCGACGCCGCCCTGGGCAACGGCGGCCTGGGCCGGCTGGCCGCCTGCTTCCTCGACTCGATGGCCACGCTGGGCGTGCCGGGCATGGGCTACGGCATCCGCTACGAGTACGGCATGTTCCGCCAGCAGATCATCGACGGCCAGCAGGTGGAGACGCCCGACTACTGGCTCACCCGCGGCAACCCGTGGGAGTTCCAGCGGCCCGAGGTGCAGTACCGCGTGCGCTTCGGCGGCCACGTGGAGGGCCACTCGCCCGGCGGCGCCGCGCGCTGGGTCGGCACGCACGACGTGCTGGCGATGGCCTACGACACCATCATCCCCGGCTACGGCACGCAGGCCACCAACACGCTGCGCCTGTGGTCGGCCCGCGCCACCGAGGAGATCGACCTCTCGGCCTTCAACCGCGGCAACTACTTCGAGGCGGTGGAGAGCAAGAACCACTCGGAGAACGTCTCGCGCGTGCTCTACCCGGACGACTCCACCGCCTCGGGCAAGGAGCTGCGGCTGCACCAGGAATACTTCTTCTGCAGCGCCAGCGTGCAGGACCTGGTGCGCCGCTACCTGCGCAACCACGAGGGCTTCGGCCAGTTGCACGAGAAGGTCAGCATCCACCTGAACGACACGCACCCGGTGCTGGCGGTGCCCGAGCTGATGCGCCTGCTGCTGGACGAGTACGGCGTGCCCTGGGACGAGGCCTGGGCGCAGACGCAGAAGGTCTTCAGCTACACCAACCACACGCTGATGCACGAGGCGCTGGAGACCTGGCCGGTGGAGATGCTCGGCCGCGTGCTGCCGCGCCACCTGCAGATCATCTTCGACATCAACTCGCGCTTCCTCGCCGAGGTGGCGGACCAGGTGGGCCACGACCACGAGCTGATGCGCCGCCTCTCGCTGGTCGACGAGACCGGCGAGCGCCGCGTGCGCATGGCCTACGTGGCGGTGCTGGCCAGCCACTCGGTCAACGGCGTGTCGGCGCTGCACTCGGAGCTGATGAAGCAGTCCATCTTCGCGGACTTCGCGAAGCTCTTCCCCGAGCGCTTCAACAACAAGACCAACGGCGTGACGCCGCGCCGCTGGCTGGCGCAGGCCAACCCGCCGCTGGCCGCGCTGCTGGACGCGCGCATCGGCCGCGGCTGGCGGCGCGACCTGTCGCAGCTCGCGGCGCTCGGGCCCATGGCCGCGCAACCGGCCTTCGTGCGCGCCTTCCGCCACGCCAAGCGCGAGAACAAGCTGCGCCTGGCCAACTGGATCGAGCAGCACATGGGCCTGGTGGTGGACACCGACGCCATGTTCGACGTGCAGGTCAAGCGCATCCACGAGTACAAGCGGCAGTTGCTGAACGTGCTGCACGTCGTCACCCGCTACCACCGCATCCTGGACGACCCGCAGGGCCGCCACGTGCCGCGCGTGGTCGTCTTCGCGGGCAAGGCGGCCTCGGCCTACGTCATGGCCAAGCAGGTGATCCGCCTCATCAACGACGTGGCGGCCGTCGTCAACGCCGACGAGCGCGTGGGCAAGCTGCTCAAGGTGGTGTTCCTGCCCAACTACTCGGTGAGCCTGGCGGAGGTGATCATGCCGGCGGCCGACCTGTCGGAGCAGATCTCCACCGCCGGCACCGAGGCCTCGGGCACCGGCAACATGAAGTTCGCGCTCAACGGCGCGCTGACCATCGGCACGCTGGACGGCGCCAACGTCGAGATGAAGGAGAACGTCGGCGACGAGAACATCTTCATCTTCGGCCACACCGCGCCGCAGGTGGAGGACATCCGCGCGGCCGGCTACCAGCCGCGGGACTATTACGAGAGCGACGCCGAGCTGCGCCGCGCGCTCGACGCGATCCAGTCAGGCGCGTTCTCGCCCGGCGAGCCGGGCCGCTACCAGGCCATCTTCGACACCCTGGTGAACTGGGGCGACCACTACCTGCTGCTGGCCGACTACGCCAGCTACGTCGCCAAGCAGGCCGAGGTCGATGCGCTGTACCTGGACCCGGACGCCTGGACGCGCAAGGCCATCCTCAACGTGGCCGGCATGGGCGTGTTCTCGTCGGACCGCACCATCGCCGAATACGCGCACGAGATCTGGCACACCAGGCCGGTGGCGCTGAGCTGAGCCGCGGCCGAGGCGCACCGGGGCGCTACCAGTGCGCCCTCAGGCCCAGCTGCCCGGCGACGCCGCTTCGCTCCCCGGCGTCGCTGCCCAGGCCGCGCTGCAGTTGCAGCCCGCCGTAGACCACCATGCCCGGACGCAGGCTCTTCTGGCCGCCGATGCCCAGTTCCAGCCAGGTGCGGGCGCCCGGCTGCTCGCTCACCGCCACGCCGCCGATGCGCACGGCGGCGGGGCGCTTGAAGTCGTGCAGCAGGTCGGCGGTGAAGTAGAAGGGCTCGACCGCGCCCGACGCGGGCGACGCGACATCGCGGTCCCAGGCCAGCCGCACGCCCAGCCGCCCGCGCAGCGACTGCGTGCGCTGGCCCTGCACGGCGGAGATCGCATCGCTGAAGCCGCGGTAGCGCGTGCTCATATAGCGCAGCTGCGCCTGCGGCTCGGCGGACCAGCGGCTCTCGCCCAGGCGCCACGGCCGGCCGGCCTCCACCGACAGCGCGCCGCCGGTGCCGCGCTGCACGGCCGTTCCGCCGTACAGGTCGCGGTAGGCATGGCGCAGCTGGTGGATCTGCCCCACGAGGTCGAGGTACCCGCCCGCGTCGTTGTAGCGCGTGTGGTAGGCGCTGAGCGCCAGCAGCCGCGTCTGAACCTCGCCGCTCGTGGCGCCGCGCCCGGCGGCCCGGCGCCGGCGGTCGTGCACGTCCGCGCGGCCGTCGCCCAGCGCCAGCGCCAGCCCGGTGCGGGTGTGCGACTGGCTGCCGCCGGGGCCGTCGTCGTGCGAGACATGCACGTCGCGCCCCAGTTGCAGGAAGCCCATGCGCTGCGAGGCGCCGAACTGACGCTGTCCCTCGGTGCGCAGCCTGCCGCCGCCGACACGCGCCCAGGCCTGGGCGCTGTCGCCGTCCGTCACGGGCAGCGTGCGCTGGTCGCCCTCCCTGCGGTGCAGGGTGTCGAGCACGGCCAGCCCCAGTTCGTTGCCCAGCCCGGGGCCGAGCACATAGCCCGCCACCGCCGGGCGCAGCACCTGGGGCACCGGCACCGGCGCCGGTGAGGGGGCCGGCGGCGCGGGCGGCGCCGGCGGGGCGGGCGGGGCCGGAGACGGGGGAGGAGGCGGCGGCGGGGGTGGTGGTGGCGGCGGAGGCGGCGGGACGTACTGGCTCAGCAGGTACCAGTCGTTGTTGTTCACCGGATCGGGGTTCACGCCGCCGACGCCCTGGAACAGGAAATACTCGTAGGCGCCCTGCTGCACGGGCGAGGCCAGCGTGAAGCTGCCGGCGGCCGAGTTGCCTCCCACGTCGACCACCTTGATGCCGTTGACCGTCTGCGCGCCGGGGCCGTTGGCATTGAGCACCTGGACGCGGGTCGTGCCGCTGGTGTCGCCCGACACCACCAGGCGGTCGGTCGCGGAGCTGTCGTCGCCCAGGTGCGTGTCGAGCCGGAGCAGGCCGTTGCGGCCCACGTAGTTGCCCTGGATGGTGAGGACGTCGCCCACCTTGCCGTCGGCCAGGTTGATGGACGAGTCGATGGACGACACGTTGCCGTTGAGGACGAACTGGGCCGGGGCCGCGCCCGCCTTGATGGCATCGAGCGTGGAGCCGCCCGTCATCGTCAGCCTGTCGAAGGTCGACGTGGCCACGGCCCCCGTGGTCTTCTCGGCCAGATGCCAGGTGGAGCCGTTGTTCAGATCGATGTTCAGCGTCGAGTTGGCGTAGGCCCTGTTCGTCAGGCCGGTCATCACGCTCCCGTTGTCCAGCGTGAGCTGCGCCGAGCTGGCAGTCGTCGAGGCCCGGTACCTGACGATGTCGATCAGGTAGCCGTTGCTCGCGGCGACGAGATCGGAGCCCCTGTCGAACAGGATCTGCACGTCCTGCTGCCCGCTGTCCACCAGCAGCAGCGGCGCGGTCGTCGACTGGGTCCGCACGGTGGCCCGGCCGAAGAGCGCCTGGATGCCCTGCGAATCCACGTTGCTGCCCCAGTCGTCGATCCCGATCGCCAGGGCCGAGCGGCTGGCGTTGATGTCGGTGGCGCTGTTGGGGCCGTTGGCGAGCAGCTGCGATCCGCTGACCGCCATCTTGATGGCGGGGCTCATGTAGGCCGAGGAACCTCCGAAATTGGGGTCCATGTCGATCTTCAGGGCGCCGTTGGAGACGACCAGGCCCTTGCCGGTGCCGACCGCCCGGGTCTTGCCGATCTTGATGGCGCTGCTGTCCCAGGCGCCCGCGCCGCTCTTCACCATCCTGATGGTGGCGTCGTTCAGCACCACCTGCGACACGGCCTCGTTGCCGGCGGCGTCCGATGCGGCGCCCGAAACGTAGATGCCCTCGACGCGTGCGCCGGTGAGCGTCATGTCCAGCGTGCCCCTGATCTCGATCTTGCCGGCGCTGCCGTTGCCGGAATCGCCCGCAGCGCCCTGGATGGCGCGCAGGCCGCTGTTGAGCACGGGCAGGAGTCCGCCGGCGGTGGTCTGCCTGATGGTCGCGTTGTCGAGCGTGATGGTGGAGAACCTGCCGTTGTTGGCCACGACCGCCTCGCCCGAAACGACGGAGGACCCGGCGAGGATGCCGTACGAGGCGACGCCGCCGCTCAGATTCGTTCCGGTGTAGTTGCTGCTGGACGTCAGGTTGAAGTTGTTCCCGTTGATGGCCACCGTGCCGTGCGTGCCCAGGCCGCTGATGCCGCCGCCCGCGCCGCTGTTGGTCAGGGTCGCGGTCACGTCCGTGAAGTTGATGCTGCCGTGGGTCAGGTACTGGTTGCCGATAAGGCCGAAGCCGTTGGCCCCCGAATAGGAAACGTTCGTCGTCCCGATCGTGACGGCGTCCGCGCTGGTGGAGAGGTTGCTGCGGGTCAGGACGTACCAGCTGGCGCCGCTGCCCAGCACCGTCGGCGAGCCGGTCGTGGCGGGCACCTCATTGCACGCCACGCCATAGGGCCCCCCCGTCCAGCCGGCGATGTAGGAGCCGTTCGCGTCGGCCGTGCATGTGACCGCCCAGGCAGGGCTGGCAGCCGCCGCGGTCCACACCAGCACCGCGGCCGCCATCACCGCCCGGCGCGCCGGTTTGCCGCGTGCGCGGCATCGTTCCGGAACGGCCACCCAGGTGCCCAGCGACTCGTTCCAATGGCTGCGGAATGTGCGGTTCATGCGTTCCTCCCTTTGTCGATCCAGTCAACGCAGCCCGAATGGTCCCAGGCAAACCGCCGCCGATCGCAAAAAAGAGACATTTATGTCTCAATTCGCACGAAAGTTCACATTCCGGATGGTGCGCCTTCGTCACAGGAGTACCGAATACCGCACACACCGGCGCCGCGACCACGCCGCGCCCGGCGACGAAAAAGACCCCTCGGTCAACCGCTTCGCGCTTGCCCGATCCCCCGAGGGGATGCTTTTTGTCTTGGGGCGGCCCGGCGACAAAAAAAAGCCCGCACGACTCGGTGCGGGCCCGCAGCGCTGGAGAACGCGCCTAGGTCTTGTCGCGCAGCTCGCGCCGCAGGATCTTGCCCACCGGCGTCTTGGGCATCTCGGTGCGGAACTCGACGATCTTGGGCCGCTTGTAGCCGGTGAGGTTGGCGTTGCAGAAGTCGCGCACCTGCTGCTCGGTGAGCGACTCGTGCTTCTTCACGATCACCAGCTTGACGGCCTCGCCGGTCTTCTCGTCCGGCACGCCGACCACCGCGCACTCGAGCACGCCGTCCAGCGCCGCCACCACGTCCTCGATCTCGTTGGGGTACACGTTGAAGCCGCTGACCAGCACCATGTCCTTCTTGCGGTCGACGATCTTGAAGTAGCCGCGCTCGTCCACCGTGCCGATGTCGCCGGTCTTGAAGTAGCCGTCGGCGGTCATGACCTTGGCCGTCTCGTCGGGCCGCTGCCAGTAGCCGGCCATCACCTGCGGGCCCTTGATCGCGATCTCGCCGCGCTCGCCCGGCGGCACCTCGTGGCCGTCGTCGTCGAGCAGCTTCATCCAGGTGCTGGGCAAGGGCACGCCGATGGTGCCGGTGTACTCCTTGCTGGTGGTCGGGTTGCAGCTCGCCGAGGGGCTGGTCTCCGAGAGGCCGTAGCCCTCGCAGATCGGGCAGCCGGTCTTCTCGAGCCACAGCTTGGCGACCGCGCCCTGCACCGCCATGCCGCCGCCCACCGAGACCTTCAGGTGGCTCCAGTCCACCGTCTTGAAGTCGGGGTGGTTGGCCAGGCCGTTGAACAGGGTGTTAACGGCCGGGAAGCTGTGGATGGTGTGCTTGGACAGCTCCTTGAGCGTGGCCGCCAGGTCGCGCGGGTTGGGGATGAGCACCAGCTTGCCGCCGGTGCGCATGCTCAGCATCATGCCCACGGTGAAGGCGAAGATGTGATAGAGCGGCAGCGCGCACACGCTGGTGGGCTGCTGGTCCTTCGGCACGCGCTCCATCACCGGCTGGTTCCACGCCTCCGACTGCAGCACGTTGGCGATGACGTTGCGGTGCAGCAGCACGGCGCCCTTGCTCACGCCGGTGGTGCCGCCGGTGTACTGCAGCACGGCGACGTCGTCCGGGCCGATCTCGGGCGCCTGCAGCGTGCGGCTGCCGCCCTGCGCGATCGCGTCGTTGAAGCGGATGACGCCCGGCAGCTGGAAGGCCGGCACCATCTTCTTCACGTTGCGCAGCACGTAGTTGACCAGCGCGCCCTTGAGGAAGCCGAGCCGGTCGCCCATGGCCGCCAGCACGATGTGCTTGACCTGCGTGTGCGGCAGCGCCTGCTGCAGCGTCGCGGCGAAGTTCTCCATGATGACGATCGCCTTGGCGCCGGCGTCCTTGAGCTGGTGCTCCAGCTCGCGCGCGGTGTACAGCGGGTTCACGTTCACCAGGATCAGCCCCGCGCGCAGGATGCCGGCGACGGCGATCGGGTACTGCGGGCAATTGGGCATCATCACCGCCACGCGGTCGCCCTTGGCCAGGCCCAGCCCCTGCTGCAGGTAGGCGGCGAAGGCGCGGCTGGCCTGGTCCACCTCGGCATAGCTGACGTCCTTGCCCATGAAGCTGTAGGCCGTGCGATCCGCGAAACGGCCGAAGCTCTCCTCCATCAGCGCCACCAGGGAGCGGTACTGGGTCGGGTCGATGTCGGCGGGCACGCCGGCGGGGTAGGCGGAAAGCCAGGGGCGGTCGGTCATAGGTCTCCTCGCGTTCTCGAATTCAACAAGGCAAACAAGCGAAGCGCCCGCCATGCGGTCGCTGCCAGCTATCGAAACAGTAGCGATCCCTGCCGGATGCTACCCGATGGCCCGCAGGCGCCGAAGATGGGCGTACCGGCGGTCAGCCTTTGAGCACCGCCAGCACTTCGTCGAGCATCTTCTTGGCGTCGCCGAACAGCATGCGGTTGTTCTCCTTGTAGAAGAGCGGGTTGTCCACGCCGGCGTAGCCCGAGGCCATGGAGCGCTTCATCACGATCGAGTGCTTCGCCCTCCACACCTCCAGCACCGGCATGCCGGCGATGGGGCTGCCCGGGTCTTCCTGCGCGGAGGGGTTCACGATGTCGTTGGCGCCGATGACCATGGCCACGTCGGTGTCCGGGAAGTCCTCGTTGATCTCGTCCATCTCCATCACGATGTCGTAGGGCACCTTGGCCTCGGCCAGCAGCACGTTCATGTGGCCCGGCATGCGGCCGGCCACGGGGTGGATGGCGAAGCGGACCTGCACGCCACGCTCGCGCAACGTCTTCGTGATCTCGTTGACCGTGTGCTGGGCCTGGGCCACGGCCATGCCGTAGCCGGGCACGATGACCACGCTTCGGGCCTCGCGCAGCATCTCGGCCGTCTCGGCCGCGCTGACCGGCACCGCCTCGCCCTGCGGCTCGGCGGCCTCGCCCTTCTTCGCCGGCTTGCCGGCGCCCGAGCCGAAGCCGCCGGCGATCACGCTGATGAAGTTGCGGTTCATCGCGTTGCACATGATGTAGCTCAGGATCGCGCCCGACGAGCCCACCAGCGCGCCGGTGACGATCAGCAGGTCGTTGTTCAGCATGAAGCCGGTGGCCGCCGCGGCCCAGCCCGAGTAGCTGTTGAGCATCGACACCACCACCGGCATGTCGGCGCCGCCGATGGCCATGACCATGTGCACGCCGAAGAGCAGCGCGATCACGGTCATCACCACCAGCGGCAGCATGCCGGCCTGCACGTCGTGCGCGGCCAGGAACTGGCGGCCGAACCAGATCACCACCAGCAACGCGACCAGGTTGAGCCAGTGGCGCGCGGGCAGCAGCAGCGGCTTGCCGCCGATGCGGCCGGCGAGCTTGCCGAAGGCGATCAGCGAGCCCGAGAAGGTGACGGCGCCGATCAGGATGCCGATGTAGATCTCCACCTCGTGGATGACCTTCTCCGCGCCCTGGAACTGCACCGAGGTGTCGACGTAGCTGGCGAAGCCCACCAGGCAGGCCGCCAGGCCCACCAGGCTGTGCATCAGCGCCACCAGCTCGGGCATCTGGGTCATCTTCACGATGCGGGCGGCGTACAGGCCGACGCCGCCGCCGATCACCAGCGCGATCACGATCCAGGCGAGGCCCGAGGCGCTGACGCGCGGGCCGAACACCGTGGCCAGCACGGCAATCGCCATGCCGATCATGCCGAACAGGTTGCCGCGGCGCGAGGTCTCCGGGTTGGACAGGCCCCCCAGGCTCAGGATGAACAGGATGGTGGCGCCAAGGTAGGCCACCGTCGCAAGACTTTCAGACATGGTCGTCCTTCCTTCTTGTTGTTGTCGTTCTCGTCACTTGCGGAACATGGCGAGCATGCGACGCGTGACGGCGAAGCCGCCGAACATGTTGACCGCCGTGAGCACCAGCGCGGCGAAGGCCAGCCAGCGGATCAGTTCGTCGGGCCGGCCGCCGGCCGCGGCATCGGGCGGCGCGATCTGCACCAGCGCGCCGATGGCGATGATGCTGGAGATGGCGTTGGTCACGCTCATCAGCGGCGTGTGCAACGCGGGCGTGACGTTCCACACCACCATGTAGCCGATGAAGCAAGCCAGCACGAACACCGTGAAGTGGCCCAGGAAGGCGGCCGGCGCGAAGGCGCCGATGAGCCAGAACAGCACCGCCGCCACCGCGAACAGGACGACGACCGTCTTCGCCGGCAGCGGGCCGCCGCTGCCATGGCCGTGTCCGCCCTTCTTCTCCGCCACCGGCGCGGCGGCCGGCTTGGGCGCGGGCGCGGCGGCGGGCTTGAGCGGCGGCGCGGGCCAGGTGATGGCGCCGTCCTTGATCACCGTGAGGCCGCGGATCGCGTCGTCCTCCATGTTGACCACGGCATGGCCGTCCTTGGCCTTGCACAGTTCCTCGGTCAGGCGCAGCAGGTTGGTCGCATACAGCGTGGACGACTGCTTGGCCAGGCGCGAGGCGAGGTCGGTGTAGCCGATGATGGTGACGCCGTGGCGCACCACGGCCTCGCCGGGCACCGTCAGCTCGCAGTTGCCGCCCTGCTCGGCCGCCATGTCCACGATCACGCTGCCGGGCTTCATCGACTGCACCATCTCGGCGGTGATGAGCTTGGGCGCCGGCTTGCCCGGGATCAGCGCGGTGGTGATGATGATGTCGGCGTCCTTGGCCTGTTGCGCGTACATCTGGCGCTGCGCGGCCTGGAAGCCCTCGCTCATCACCTTGGCGTAGCCGCCGCCGCCCGAGCCTTCTTCCTCGTAGTCCACCTTGACGAACTCGCCGCCGAGCGACTTGACCTGGTCGGCCACCTCGGCGCGCGTGTCGTTGGCGCGCACGATGGCGCCCAGGTTGGCCGCCGTGCCGATGGCCGCCAGGCCCGCCACGCCGGCGCCGGCGATGAACACCTTGGCCGGCGGCACCTTGCCCGCGGCCGTGATCTGGCCGTTGAAGAAGCGGCCGAAGGCGTTGGCCGCCTCGATCACGGCGCGGTAGCCGCTGACGCCGGCGGTGGAGGTGAGCGCGTCCATCTTCTGCGCGCGGCTCAGCGTGCGCGGCAGGCAGTCGATGGCCAGCACCGTGGCCTGCTTGCCCGCGAGCTGCTGCATCAGCTCGGGGTTCTGCGCCGGCCAGATGAAGTCGACGAGCGTGCCGCCCTCGCGCATCAGCGCCACCTCGCCCTCGCTGGGCGGGCGCACCTTGAACACGATGTCGGACGTCGCCCAGAGGGCGGCTGCGCCTTCGACGATCTCGGCGCCGGCGGCGCGGTAGGCGTCGTCGCTGAAGTTGGCCGCCTCGCCGGCGCCGGCCTCCACGGCGACCTGGAAGCCGAGCTTGATCAGTTTCTCGACGACGTCGGGCACCGTGGCCACGCGCTTCTCGCCGGGGAAGGTCTCCCGGGGAATGCCGATGCGCTGCACGGGCGGAGTGGGACTGCTGGGCATGAAGAATCTCCTCGCAAAAGGGGTTCGTGTGTGATGCGGGACGGACTCAG
>NZ_JBIQNC010000035.1:0-30120 GCF_044462705.1 Xenophilus sp. | reverse complement strand
GAGCCAGTTCCGCGGGTGTTCCCGCATGGCCTGCTCCGCGGCCGTCTGAATCGTTGCCTGCCGGGTACGGTTTCATGCAAGGCGGAGTGCGCGCGGCGCCATCGGCAACGGATACCGCACTGGGCGACCTGCGCGCCGGCCGCCTGCACGGCGCGACGCGGCTGCGCCTGGCGGGCGGGCTGAGCACCTTTCCCGACGAGATCTTCACGCTGGCCGACACGCTGGAGGTGCTCGACCTCTCCGGCAACGCGCTCGACGCCCTGCCGCACGACCTGCACCGGCTGCGCCGCCTGCGCGTGCTGTTCTGCTCGGGCAACCCCTTCACCGTGCTGCCGCCGGCGCTGGGCCGATGCGAGGCGCTGGAGATGGTCGGCTTCAAGGGCTGCCGGCTGCGCGAGGTGCCCGCGCAGGCCCTGCCGCCGCGGCTGCGCTGGCTGATCCTGACCGACAACGCCATCGAGACGCTGCCCGCCGCGCTGGGCGGCTGCACACGGCTGCAGAAGCTGATGCTGGCCGGCAACCGGCTGGCAGCGCTGCCGGGCACGCTGGCGGACTGCGGCGCGCTCGAACTGCTGCGCCTGGCGGCCAACCGCTTCGAGACGCTGCCGCCCTGGCTGGGCGCACTGCCGCGGCTGGCCTGGCTGGCCTGCGCCGGCAATCCGCTGTGCGAGCCCGCTGCCGGCGGCACGGCCGCCGCCGACATCCCCTGGGCCACGCTGACGCTCGGCGAGCGGCTGGGCGAAGGCGCCTCCGGCGTCATCCACGCCGCGCGCCGGGCGGGCGACGCGCAAGACCTGGCCGTCAAGCTGTTCCGCGGCGAGATGACCAGCGACGGCTGGCCCGCCAGCGAGATGACCGCGCACCTGGCGGCCGGCACGCACCCGGCCATCGTGCCGGTGCTGGGCCGCGTGCAGGGGCATCCCGACGGCGCGCAGGGCCTGGTCATGCCCCGGCTGGGCGCCGAGTGGCGCAACCTCGCCGGGCCGCCCGACTTCGCCACCTGCACGCGCGACGTGTACGCGGCCGGCCTGCGCCTGCCGGCCGCGGCGGCGCGGGCCATCGCCCACGACGCGGCCTCGGCCGTCGCCCACCTGCATGCGCGCGGCCTCGTGCACGGCGACCTGTACGCGCACAACATCCTCTGGCGGCCCGCAGGCGACGGCGGTGCGCAAGCCCTGCTGGGCGACTTCGGCGCGGCGGCCTGCCTGCCCGAAGGCCCGGTGCGGCCCATGTTGCAGCGTATGGAGGCGCTCGCCTTCGGCCACCTGCTGGGCGAACTGCTGGCGCATGCGGATGACGGCGCGGATGCCGGGCTGCTGCAGCCATTGGCGGCGCTGCAGGCGCGCTGCCTCGCCGCGCCCGAGGAACGCCCCGCGTTCGGCGCCATGGCCGGCGCGCTGGCACTTTCGCGACCGCGGCGGAATGCGGCTTCGACTTAAGCTGCGGCCTGCCGGCGCCGCCGCGCGCCACGAGCCTTCCAACGCAGCACCCAGGAGACGCATCCCGTGGACACCCAGAACCTCTTCTCGCTCCAGGGCCGCACGGCCCTCATCACCGGCGGCTCGCGCGGCATCGGCCGCATGATCGCCGAGGGTTTCCTCGCCGCCGGCGCGCGCGTGTACATCTCGGCGCGCAAGGCCGAGGCCTGCGACCGCACGGCCAAGGAACTGTCGGCCCTCGGCCATTGCGTCTCGCTGCCGGCGGACGTCTCCACGCTGGACGGCATCCAGGCGCTGGTGGCGGCATACGCGAAGCACGAGGGCTCGCTCGACATCCTCGTCAATAACGCCGGCGCCGCCTGGGGCGCGCCCTACGACGAGTTTCCCGAGAGCGGCTGGGACAAGGTGGCCGACCTGAACATGAAGACGCCCTTCTTCCTCACGCAGGCGCTCACGCCGATGCTGAAGAAGGCCGCCACCGACCACCTGGCCAAGGTGATCCACGTCGCCTCCATCGACGGCATCAGCGTCAACCCGTGGGAGACGTACTCCTACGCCGCCAGCAAGGCCGGCCTGATCCACCTGACCAAGCGCATGGCGCTCAAGCTGGCGCCCGAGCGCATCGTGGTCAGCGCCATCGCGCCCGGCCCCTTCGCCTCGGACATGAACAAGGATGCGCGCGACCACGGCGACGAGGTGGCCGAGCGCGTGCCGCTGGGCCGCATCGGCACGCCGGAGGACATGGCCGGCGCCGCCATCTACCTGGCCTCGCGCGCCGGCGACTACGTGGTGGGCTCGACGCTGGTGGTGGACGGCGGCACCGCCTGGGGGCGGTAGCGGCAGCGGCGCTTCATGCGAGACGGACGGCGCGCTGCTCAGCGATGACCAGCAGCCCGTCCATGATCAGCGACTCCACCAACTCGAAGGGCGTGGCCATGGCCGGCGCCATCTTCCAGCCGGCGCCGCCGGTCATGTAGCACACCGGCTCGGCGCCGCAGCGCTTGCGCAGGTGCTGCACCATGCGCTCGACCGCACCGGCGATGGCGTAGGTGCCGCCGCTGGTGAGCGCGTCGCTGGTGTTGGTGGGGAACTCGCGCACCTCGCCGGTGGGCACATGCAGGCCGGCGGTGCCCGATTCGAGCGCGCGCAGCATGATGCCGTGGCCGGGCAGGATCAGCCCGCCCAGGAAACGGCCCTCGGCGTCGACGGCCTCCACCGTCACCGCCGTGCCCACCATCACCACCACCATCGGCCGCGGCCCCGCGCCGGCGGCGCGCTGCGCGCCCAGCATGCGATGCCGCGCGCCGATCATCGCCACCCAGCGGTCGGCGCCCAGGCGGGTGGGATGGTCGTAGCCGTTGACCAGACCCGCCTCTTCGGTGCTGGAGACGACCCAGCTCGCCGGCAGGTCGAAGGCTTCGTCGATCTGTTCCTCGGCGCGGCGGCGCACGTGGTCGCCCGCGACGACGCAGCCGATCATGGCCGCGGGCCGCACCGGCAGGCCGGCCCATTCGCCTTCACCCAGGCGCTCGATGTGGTCCAGGAACTCGGCGCCGCCGGCCAGCGCCCGCGCGCCCGGCGCCGCCCGGTCGTACAGCGTCCACTTCAGGCGCGTGTTGCCGATGTCGATGGCGAGCAGGGCGTGGGCGGGGGCACTCATGCGGCGCATTATTCACGCGGCTGCGCCGGCCGCGGCGCCGCTCAGTTCTGCTTCCAGGGCAGGCCGCGGCGGCGCCAGCCGCCCAGGTTGCCGCGGTGGCCGTCGCCATCGGCATTGCCTTCGAAGCCTTCCAGGATGTTGTAGGCCTCGATGCCCAGTTCAGTGGCGCGCTTCGCGGCAGCCACGGAACGCACGCCGCTGCGGCACAGCAGCACCACCCGCCCGCCCGGCGGCACGGCGGCGCGCAGGGCGGCGTCGAAGTCCGGGTTCATGGCCATGCCGGGCCACTGCTTCCAGGCCACCGGCACGGCGTTCGGCACGTAGCCGACCCATTCGCGCTCGGCGTCGGTGCGCACGTCCACCAGCACGGCCTGGCCGCCGGCCATCCACGCGGCGGCGGTCTCGGGGGTGACGTCGCCGGCATAGCCCTCGGCGGGGCGGACTCCGGCTGGGGAAGAGGAGGAGGCATTCATGGCGTGATTCGTCCTTCGGTTCCGTACGGTCTTTGGCGCGATGCTGCGCTGCAACCAGCAGCGAAGCTGCCGCCACGGGCATCGACGATTGTCCTCAGACAGTGAAAACCCTCTTGGCTGCGGCGGCTCGCGCCGTGAAAAGTCTGCGCGCTGGATGAAATTTCGTTCAGCGTCATAAACAGACGGACAGCCACAGACGGAGACGAACCAATGACGGACAGCAAGACCTCGACCCGCCGCCGCGGGCTGCTCAAGGGTGCGGCGGTGGCCGCCGGCGCCATGTCGGCACCGATGGTGAGCACGGCCCAGACCACCAGCCTGCGCTTCCAGAGCACCTGGCCGGCCAAGGACATCTTCCACGAGTACGCGCAGGACTTCGCCAAGAAGGTGAACGACATGGCCGGCAACCGGCTGAAGATCGAGGTGCTGCCCGCCGGGGCGGTGGTGCCCGCCTTCCAGTTGCTGGACGCGGTGGCCAAGGGCACGCTCGACGGCGGCCACGGCGTGATCGCCTACTGGTACGGCAAGAACTCGGCGCTGGCGCTGTGGGGCTCCGGCCCGGCCTTCGGCATGGACGCCAACATGATCCTGGCCTGGCACAAGTACGGCGGCGGCAAGGAACTGCTGGAAGAGGTCTACAAGAGCCTGAACCTGGACGTCGTCTCGTACCTGTACGGCCCCATGCCGACGCAGCCGCTGGGCTGGTTCAAGAAGCCGGTGGCGCGCGCCGAGGACATGAAGGGCCTGAAGTTCCGCACGGTGGGCCTGGCGGTGGACGTGTTCACCGACATGGGCGCGGCGGTGAACCCGCTGCCCGGCGGCGAGATCGTGCCGGCGCTGGACCGCGGCCTGATCGACGCGGCGGAGTTCAACAACGCCTCCAGCGACAAGGTGCTGGGCTTCCCGGACGTGGCGAAGAACTGCATGCTGCAGAGCTTCCACCAGAGCGGCGAGCAGTTCGAGGTGCTGTTCAACGGCCCGAAGGTGCGCGCCCTGCCGGCCGAGCTGCGCTCGGTGATCGAGTACGCCGCCGAGGCCGCCAGCGCCGACATGAGCTGGAAGGCGATCGACCGCAACTCCAAGGACTACGAGGACCTGAAGAAGTCCGGCATCAAGTTCTACAAGACGCCCGACCCGATCCTGCGCGCGCAGCTGGCCTCGTGGGACAAGACCATCGCGAAGAAATCCGAGGAGAACCCGACCTTCAAGAAGGTGCTGGACTCGCAGCGCGCCTTCGCGCAGCGCGCCGGGCAGTGGCAGAACGACTACTCGGTCGACTTCAAGATGGCCTACAACCACTACTTCAGCCGGCAGGCGAAGAAGAGCTGAGGCGGTGAGCCGCAGGCCCTGAACCGGCGCAGGGCGGTGCCGCGAGGTGCCGCCCTGCTTTCGCACCCACCCTCCTGCCTCCCGGCCGCGCCTGCGGCCCGCCTCCCATGCAATCCTTTCTCCTGGCGGTCGACCGGCTCTCGACCTGGGTCGGCAAGACCTTCGCGTGGTGCGCGCTGGCGCTCACGCTGCTGATCAGCTGGGAGGTGTTCTCCCGCTACGTGCTCAACCGGCCCCATGCCTGGGTGCTGGACGCGCAGATCATGCTGTACGGCGCGCTGTTCATGGGCGCCGGCGCCTACACCCTGGCCAAGAACGGCCACGTGCGCGGCGACGTGCTCTACGGCTTCTTCCAGCCGCGCACGCAAGCCACCGTGGACCTGGTGCTGTACATCGTCTTCTTCCTGCCCGGCATCGTGGCCATGACCTGGGCCGGCTGGATCTACGCCGGCGAGTCGCTGGCGATCCGCGAGCAGACCTTCTCGGCCGAGCCGCTGCCGCTGTACCCGTTCAAGTTCGTGATCCCGCTGGCCGGCGTCACGCTGCTGCTGCAGGGCATCGTCGAGATCATCCGCTGCGTGCAGTGCATCCGGCGCGGCGCCTGGCCCTCGCGCGAGGAGGACGTGCAGGAAGTGGACGTGGACAAGCTCAAGGAGATGGTCCACGTGAAGGACGAGGACATCGCCGCGCTGGACGCGGTGGTGGTGGCGCAGGAGAAGGGGCAAGCATGAAGGTGCGCAAGGAACTCTGGTTCGGGCTCACCTTCATGGCCCTGATCGTGATGCTGGCCGCCACGGTGCTGCTGCGCGCCGAGACCATCACCCACGGGCACCTGGGCCTGCTGATGCTCTCGCTGGTGGTGGTGGCGATCATGCTCGGCTTCCCCACCGCCTTCACGCTGATGGGCATGGGCATGCTGTTCACCTGGCTGGCCTACGACCGCGACATCACGCGCACGCTGGACCTGATGGTGCAGGCCGCCTACAAGACGATGGCCAACGACGTGCTGATCGCCGTGCCGCTGTTCGTCTTCATGGGCTACCTGGTGGAGCGCGCCAACCTGATCGAGTCGCTGTTCAGGAGCCTGCACCTGGCGATGGCGCGGCTGCCCGGCGCGCTGGCGGTGGCCACGCTGGTGACCTGCACCATCTTCGCCACCGCCACCGGCATCGTCGGCGCGGTGGTCACGCTGATGGGCCTGCTGGCGCTGCCGGCCATGCTGCGCGCGGGCTACAGCGTGCCGCTGGCGGCCGGCTCGATCACGGCCGGCGGCTGCCTGGGCATCCTGCTGCCGCCTTCGGTGCTGCTGATCGTCTACGGCGCGACGGCGGGCGTGTCGGTGGTGCAGCTCTACGCGGGCGCCTTCTTCCCCGGCGTGATGCTGGCATCGCTGTACGTGCTGTACGTGATCCTCATCGCCAAGCTCAAGCCGCAGTGGGCCCCGCCGCTGACGGCCGAGGAGCGCCGCGTGCCGCTGCCGCCGCTGACCGAGCGGCTGGCCGACAGCCCGCAGGCCAACGCCCTGCTGCGGCTGCTCAAGGGCCGGCGCAACGCCGACGTGCCGATCGGCTATCTCGCGCGCCAGAGCTTCATCCTGGCGCTGCCGGCGCTGCTGTTCCTGCTGCTGGCCTTCGGCACCTTCCGCGCGGTGACGACGGTGCCGCCCGAGGAGCACTACGAGATCCAGGAGATCGGCGCCGCGCGCAGCGGCGGCGGCGCCGACACCGGCCTGGCCGAGCCCGGCGGCCTGCAGGAGCCCCCGGCGGAAGGCGGCCTGCAGAAACCGCCCACCGAGGGCGAGGACGGCGGCGGCGCACTGGCCGAACCGCCGGGCGCCGAGCCGGCATCGGGCGGCGTCGCCGAGCCGCCGGGCGCACCGGCCGCCGCCGCGCAGGCCGACGCCGGCACCGCCGACCAGCCCACGACGAAGCCGGCGCCGGCCTGGTGGTGGGTCACCTTCGCCGTGCTGGGCTGCCTGGTCGCGCTCTTCTATCTCTTCGCCAGCTTCGCGCGGCTGGAGATCTTCAAGATGCTGCTGGCGTCCTTCTTCCCGCTGATGCTGCTCATCCTGGCTGTGCTCGGCTCCATCGTGATGGGGCTGGCCACGCCGACCGAGGCGGCGGCCATGGGCGCGCTGGGCGGCATGCTGCTGGCGGCGGCCTACCGGCGGCTGAATGTCGCGATGCTCAAGGAGTCGGTCTTCCTCACCGCCAAGACCTCGGCGATGGTGTGCTGGCTGTTCGTCGGCTCGGCCATCTTCTCGGCCGCCTTCGCGCTGCTGGGCGGGCAGGAACTGGTCGAGAGGTGGGTGCTCTCGATGGACCTCTCGAAGGTGCAGTTCCTGCTGCTCAGCCAGGTGGTGATCTTCCTGCTCGGCTGGCCGCTGGAGTGGACCGAGATCATCGTGATCTTCATGCCGATCTTCATCCCGCTCCTGGACCACTTCGGGGTGGACCCGCTGTTCTTCGGCCTGCTGGTGGCGCTGAACCTGCAGACCGCCTTCCTCTCGCCGCCGGTGGCGATGGCGGCCTTCTACCTCAAGGGCGTGAGTCCGCCGCACGTGACGCTGAACCAGATCTTCCTGGGCATGCTGCCCTTCATGGGCATCCAGGTGCTGGCGATCTTCCTGCTCTACATGTGGCCGCAGATCGGGCTGTGGCTGCCGCAGCTGCTGTACAAGTAACCCCGGCACGGCGCGCGCGGCGAAGGCTGGCTACAGTGGCCGGCTCCGAACCGATCCCGCGAAAGGCTGCGCCGTGCCCTCCCCCGCTTCCCCGTCCTCCTTCGACTTCGACCTCTTCGTCATCGGCGGCGGCAGCGGCGGCGTGCGCGCCGCGCGCATGGCCGGGCAGCGCGGCGCCCGCGTGGCGCTCGCCGAGTGCGCGGCCCTCGGCGGCACCTGCGTCAACGTGGGCTGCATCCCGAAGAAGCTCTACAGCTACGCCGCCGGCTATGCCGAGGCTTTCGAGGAAGCGCCGGGCTACGGCTGGACGCTGCCCGAGGCGCCGCGCTTCGACTGGCGCGTGCTCAAGGCGAACCGTGCGAAGGAGATCGCCCGGCTGAACCGCGTCTACCAGGGCCTGCTGGACGGTGCCGGCGTCACGCTGCTGCAGGGCTGGGCGCAACTGGTGGACGGCCACACGGTCGAGGTGGACGGCCGGCGCCACACGGCGAAGCACATCCTCGTGGCCACCGGCGGCATGCCGGTTCTGCCCGACCTGCCGGGCGCCGAATTGGGCGTGGTGTCGGACGCGGTGTTCGACCTGCCCGCGTTCCCGCAACGGCTGGTGGTGGTCGGCGCCGGCTACATCGCCTGCGAGTTCGCCTCCATCTTCCGCGGCCTGGGCGCGCAGGTGACGCAACTGGTACGCCGGGCCCACCTGCTGGATGCCTTCGACGAGGACGTACGCGAGTTCCTGGCGCGCGAGATGGGCAAGGCCGGCATCGACCTGCGCATGAACACGCAGGCCGAGACGATCACGCGCGACGAGGCGACCGGCCGGCTCTCGGTCTCGCTGGCGCGCGGCCAGGTGCTGGAGGCCGACACCGTGCTCTTCGCCACCGGCCGCCGGCCGAACACCGAGGGCATGGGCCTGGAGGCGGCCGGCGTGAAGCTGGACACGCGCGGCGCCGTGGTGGTGGACGACGAGTACCGCAGCAGCGTGCCCTCGGTCTTCGCGGTGGGCGACGTCTGCACGCGCCTGCAGCTCACGCCGGTGGCGCTGGCCGAGGCGATGGTGGTGGTGGACGGCCTCTTCGGCGACGGCCGGCGCCGCATGGACTACGACTTCGTGCCGACCGCGGTCTTCACGCACCCCAACGTCGGCACCTGCGGCTACACCGAGGCGGCGGCGCGCGCGAAGTTCGGCGAGGTGCGCATCTTCGCCACCGACTTCAAGCCGCTGCGCCACACGCTCTCGGGCCGCGAGGAGCGCACTTTCATGAAGCTCGTCGTCGATGCGAAGAGCGACCGCGTGGTGGGCCTGCACATGGTCGGCCCCGAGGCCGGCGAGATCGTGCAGGGCTTCGCGGTGGCGATGCGCGCGGGCGCGACCAAGGCGCAGTTCGATACGACCATCGGCATCCACCCGACGGCGGCGGAGGAGTTCGTGACGATGCGCGAGCCGACGGTGGGATGAGGAAGCTGGCAGGTGCTCACCCCCAACCGTTCACGCTGAGATGCTCACCCTCCACCGTTCACGCTGAGCCTGTCGAAGCGCGGCACCCGGCTTCGACAGGCTCAGCCCGAACGGTAGGGGTTGATCGAAGGCGTCCCGGCTTTCAGCCGAGGGCGCCCCGCGAACGGGCGCCCTCCGCCAGCAGCCAGTCCCGGAACGCCGCGAACGCCGGCAGGTGCATGCGGTCCGGCCGGAAGCACAGGAAGTGCCCCTGCTCCACCGCCACCGGCGATCCGCAGGGGCTGTGCAGCGCGCCCTCCGCCAGCTCGTCCTCCACCAGCACGCGCGGCACCAGGCCCAGCCCGAGCCCGCTGCGCGCCGCCTGGATCAGCGCCGAGTACTGCGCGAAGCGCGGGCCGGCCGACACCTGCCCCTCGGGCACGCCGTGCTGCGCCGCCCACTGCGGCCAGGCGGCGGTGGCCTCCTCGTGGTGCAGCAGCGTGTGGCCCAGCAGGTCGGCCGGCCGGCGGATGCGGTGCTGGCCGCCGGCCAGCGCGTCGGAGGCGATCAGCACGAACTCGCGGCCGGCGATGTACTCGGCCACCACGCCCGGCCACTCGCCGGGGCTGTAGCGGATCGCGGCATCGACGCGCGGCGGGATGCCGTCGGACGGATCGAGGTGGCGGCTGAAGCTCAGCGTGATCTGCGGGTGGCGGCGCCGGAACTCCGGCAGCCGCGGGATCAGCCAGCGCGTCAGGAAGGTCGGCACGCTGGCGAGCGTGAGCAGGCCCACGTCGCCGCCGCCGGAGCGTGCCTCGTAGGTCGCCGTCTCGATGGCGCGCAGGCTGCCCGCGATCTTCTGCCAGTAGGCCCGTCCCTGCGGCGTGAGCTGCACCCCGCGCCCGTGCTTGCGCAGCAGCTTGACGCCGAGGAAAGCCTCCAGCCCGGCGAGCTGCTTGCTCACGGCGCTGACGGTGATGCACAGCGCACCCGCGGCCTGGGTGAGGCTGTCGCAGCGCGCCACGGCGTCGAAGGCCAGCAGCTCCTGGATGGTGGGGCAGTCGCGCTTCATAGGTGAAAAAGGCGTGCGGGAGGCTTGAGCGGGAGAGGACAAACATTTTCCATCTGCTCAACGGAAGTCATCCAACTTTCACGCATCGACGGCGCATGTCTTCCTAGAATTTTCCGGCGCCAACATCCTGCACAGTCGCTGCCGGAAAGTGTTGCGGCGCACAAGACACGGAATTTGGAGACATGGTTCGCGGCATTTCCCTCGTCTACGGCCTGTACCTGCTGCTGCCGATGGCGCTGCTGGTGGTGGGCAGCTTCGGCCAGAGCTGGACGAACACGCTGCTGCCTTCCGGCCTCACGGGCCACTGGTACGCCGACCTCTGGACCGACCCGTCCTTCCGCAAGGCCTTCGTCAGCAGCCTGACGGTGGCGCTGGCCGCCTGCGCCATCGACGCCGTGCTGGCGCTGCCGCTGGCCTATGCCCTGTACCACGGCGCCCGGCGCGGCCACGCGCTGGCCTCGCGCATCGTCAGCGCCATGCCGGTGGCGGTGCCGGCCATCACGCTGGGCTTCGGCTACATGATCGTCTTCAACACCGACGCGATGCCCTGGCTGGGCAGCACGCCGCTCTTGGTGGCGGCGCACGCCATCGCCACCCTGCCCTACCTCACCAACACGCTGCTGACCGACCTGCGCCACCTGGGCCTGGAGCGGCTGGAGCAGGCCGCCGCCACGCTGGGCGCGACCGAGTGGCAGCGCTTCACCGGCATCGTGATGCCCAGCCTGCGCCAGAGCCTGCTGTCGGGGCTGGTGATGGTGGCGGCGCTGTCGATCGGCGAGTTCAACCTCTCCAACCTGCTGGCGGGCTTCCAGAACCGCACCTACCCGGTGGTGCTGCTGCAGGCCTTCTACGGCGCCACCGGCTTCGCCTGCGCCGCCACCGTCGTGCTGCTGCTGCTGGCCTGCCTGGCGGCCTTGCTTTCCTCTTCCGCGTTGCGCAAATCGTCATGAGCCTCGTCTTCGACCGCGTCAGCTACCACTACCCCGGCAGCAGCCAGGGCCTGCACGACGTCTCCTTCGAGGTGGGCGACGGCGAGCTGGTCGCAGTGATCGGCCCCAGCGGCTCGGGCAAGTCCACGCTGCTCAAGCTGGTGGCCGGGCTGGAGACCGGGCACAGCGGCCGCATCGCGCTCGGTGGGCACGACATGGCCGGCACGCCGGTGCACCGGCGCGGCATCGGCATGGTGTTCCAGAGCTACGCGCTGTTCCCGCACCTGTCGGTGCAGGACAACGTGGCCTACGGCCTGGCGCTGCGCGGCCAGCCGGCGGCGCAGCGCCGCGCGCGGGCCCGCGAACTGCTGGAGGTGGTCGGCCTGGCCGACTACGCGCAGCGCGCCATCGCGCAGCTGTCCGGCGGGCAGCAGCAGCGCGTGGCGCTGGCCCGCGCGCTGGCCATCGACCCGCGCGCGCTGCTGCTGGACGAGCCGCTGTCGGCCCTGGACGCCAGCGTGCGCGGCCACCTGCGCGATCAGATCCGCGCGCTGCAGCGGCGCTTCGGCGCCACCACGCTGCTGGTCACGCACGACCAGGAAGAGGCGCTGGCGATGGCCGACCGCGTGGCCGTGCTCAAGGACGGCCGCCTGCTGCAGATGGCGACGCCGCGCGAGCTGTACGAGCGGCCGGCGCAGCGCGCGGTGGCCGAGTTCGTCGGCCTCTCGACGCTGCTGCCGGGCCGCGTCTCGGCACCCGGCCGCGTGGACCTGGGCTTCGCCGAACTGGCCGCGCCGACCGAAGGCCGCAGCGCCGGCCAGGCGGTGCACCTGCTGGTGCGGCCCGAGCACGTGCTGCCCGACCCCGCGCCCGGCACGCCCAACCGCCTCGAAGGCCGGGCCGGCGCGGCGCGCTACCTGGGCTCCATCACCCGCTACGACTTCGAGGTGGCCGGCGCGCCGCGCCCCTTCCTCGCCGAAGGCCATGCGCCCGCCGCGCAGGCCATTGCCGTCGCCCCCGAGCACATCCGCCTGCTGGACGACTGACAACCACCGCTTTCCCCTCCACCCCTCCAAGGAGCCTCGCATGCAACGCAGACAACTGATCCAGGCCGCCGGCACGCTGCCGCTGGCCGCGCTCGCCGGGCGCGCCCTCGCCTTCGACGGCCCCGAGCTGTACGCCGGCGAGAAGGCGCTGTACGAGGAAGCGAAGAAGGAGGGCATGTGCGTCTCCTTCGACACCGGCCCCGAGTGGGCCAACTGGAAGTCGCTCTTCCGCGACTTCAAGAAGCGCTACCCCGAGATCGAGCTGACCTACAACGACCTGGGCTCGGCTGCCACCGTGGTGGCGCTGGAGAAGATGCGCCGCCGCCCGCAGGCCGACACCGCCTACTACTTCGCCGCCTCGGCCGTCGACGCGGTGAAGAAGGACGTGGTCGCGCCCTTCAAGCCGGTCAACTTCGAGAAGCTGCCCGAGGTCTTCCGCGAGGCCGAGGGCCGCTGGTTCACCATCCACACGCTGAACATCGCCTTCCTGGTCAACAGGAAGCTGGTGAAGAACGTGCCCACCGGCTGGGCCGACCTGCTCAAGCCCGAGTACAAGAACACCGTCACCTACCTCGACCCGCGCAGCACCGGCGTCGGGCAGGTGCTGGTCTTCGCCGCCGCGTACGCCAACGGCGGCGGCGTGGACAACGTCAAGGCGGGCACCGACTACCTGGGCCGCCTGCACGCGGCCGGCAACGTGCAGCGGGTGGAGGGCACCACGCCCTACGCCAAGTTCCTCAAGGGCGAGATCCCGGTCTGGATCAGCTACGAGAACGACGGCCTGAAGGCCAAGCACGTGGACGGCATGGGCGACGCCTGCGAGGTGCTGATCCCCAAGGAGGCCAGCGTGGCCGCGCCCTACGGCATCAGCCTGGTGAAGAACGGGCCCAACCCCAACGCCGGCAAGCTGTGGCTCAACTTCATCATGAGCACGGCCGGGCAGCAGCTCTTCGCGCAGGGTTATGTGCGGCCCTCGGTGCCGGGCATCCAGTTGCCGGCCGACGTGGCGGCCAAGATGCCGGCGGCGCCGCAGATCCGCCCGCTGGACGTGGTCAAGGCCTCGGCGCGCAAGGCCGAGGTGGACCAGCTCTGGGCGCAGGCCACCCTGGCGAAGTAGCCGTGATCCGCCGCTTCGGCGCCTGGCCCGCCTGGGCCTTCATGCTGCTGTTCTTCGCGCTGCCGCTGGGCGCGCTGGTGCCCGAGGCCTTCGGCGGCGAGGGCAAGGCCTTCGCCCGCCTGTTCGCCAACCCGCTGCTGCCCGGCGCGCTGCGCAACACGCTGGCGCTGGGACTCACGGCGGGCGGCGTGTCGGCCCTGGTGGGCACCGCGGTCGCCATCGAGCTGGCGCGCCAGCCCGAGGGGCGGCGGCGCTGGATGATGACGCTGCTGGGCCTGCCGCTGGCCTTCTCGGGGCTGGTGATCGCCTACGGCTTCATCCTGGCCTTCGGCCGCGCCGGCTTCGTCACGCAGTTGCTGGCGATGCTGGGCGCCGACCCGGCGCGCGTGGGCGGCTGGATCTACGGCGCCGCGGGCCTGGGCTTCGCCTATGCCTACTACCTGGTGCCGCGGGTGGCGCTGTCGCTGTACCCGGTGTTCGCCAACCTCGACCTGCGGCCGATGCTGGCGGCGCGCACGCTGGGCGCCACGCGCTGGCGCGCCTTCCGCGACACGGTGCTGGCCGAGGTGGCGCCCTCGGTGCTCGCCAACGCCTGCCTGGTGGCTGCCATCGCGATGGGCACCTACGGCACGGCGCTGGCGCTGGTGGGCACGCAGCTGAACATCCTGCCGCTGATGCTGTATGCGCAGGTGGGCGACGGCGGCTCGGATTTCGGCGTGGCGGCGGCGCTGTCACTGCTGCTGATGGCGCTGTGCGTCATCGTCATGGGACTGGGAGATGCGATTGCACGCAGACGAGAACGCGGCCCCGCCGCGCATTGACGACTACCCCGCGCCGCTGGCGCAGGCCCTGGCGCGCCTGGCCGAGCGCCAGCGCGGGCCGCGGCGCCACCGCCGGCCGGTGGGCATCATCGGCCCCGGCGACGGCGACGCCACGGTGTGCGAGGCCGCGCGCGAGGTGGCGCGCGCGCTGGCGCTGGCCGGCATTGCCATCGTCTGCGGCGGCCGCGGCGGCGTGATGGCGGCCGCCTCGCGCGGCGCGCGCGAGGGCGGCGGCATCGCCATCGGCATCCTGCCCGAAGAGGACGAGCGCCACGCCAACGAGTGGCTCAGCGTGGCCATCGCCACCGGCATGGGCGAGATGCGCAATGCGCTGGTGGCGCGCAGCGCCGTCTGCCTGGCGGCCATCGGCGGCAACATGGGCACGCTGTCGGAGATGGCGCTGGGCCTGAAGTGGGGCACGCCGGTGTTCGTGATGCACGGCGACGTGGCGCTGCCCGGCGCGGTGCCGGTGGCGGATGCGCAGGAGATGCTGGCGCGGCTGGTGGAATGCCTGCTGGCGAGCTGAGGCCGCTCAGCGCCCGGTGAAGCGCGCCGGCCGCTTCTCCTTCCACGCGAGCTGCCCTTCGCGCAGGTCGTCCGACGCCAGCGTGCGCAGCGTCGCCTCGCGCACCGCGCCTTCCGGCAGCGTGCCGCGCGCGATCCGGTTGAGGTGCCGCTTCATGCCCAGCAGCGCCAGCGGCGCCATGCCGGCCAGTTGCGCGACCAGCGCCTGCACCGCGCCCTCCAGCGCCTCCGGCGTCACCAGATGCGTCAGGAAGCCGATCTCGCGCATCGCCCGCGCATCGAGCGTCTCGCCGGTGAGGAACAGGCGCTTGGCCGTGTCCAGCCCCAGCCGCTCGACGTAGCGGCGCAGCCCGCTCTCGTAGAAATGCAGGCCCAGCCGCGCGGCCGGCATGAACATCTGCGCCGCCTCGCTGCCGACGCGGAAGTCGCAGGCCAGCGCGATGTCGGTGGCGCCGCCGTAGACGCCGCCCTGCACGGCCGCGACGGTGACGGCGCGGCAGTCTTCCAGCGCATCGACCATGTCGCCGAAGCCGGCGCCCTCCGCCTGGCTGGCCGCCATGTCGGCGATGTCGAAGCCGCTGCAGAAATGGCGGCCCTCGGCGCGCAGCAGCAGCACCAGCACGCCCTCGGCGCGGTTCACGGCGTCGACGTGCGCGCGCAGCACCGGCAGGTCGGCGGCCGCCAGGCGGTTGGCGACGGCCGGACGGCGCAGGGTGAGGGTGGCGACGTGGCCGTCGATGGCCAGCGCCGGCGCCTGGCCGGCGGAACGGGGTGCGGGGTCCTTGCTCATGGTGCGCCACTGTAGGGCCAGCGCTGCCACGCGCCCGCCATCGCGCCCATTGCACAATGCCGCCATGCCCTACATGCCCCCCTTCGTCGCCCCCGTCCGCTTCACCGATCCGGCCGCCGCGCTGGCGCAGGTGCAGCGCATCTACGACGAGGGCCTGGCCCACCTGCGCGACGCCATGCAGCGCTTCGTGGCCGGCGAGACGCTGCCGGGCCGCGTGCGCGCCTGCTACCCCTTCGTGCGGGTGCACACGCACACCAGCACACGCAACGCCACGCCCGCCACCGCCGGCCTGAGCTACGGCTTCGTCGCCGGCCCCGGCCGCTTCGAGACCACGCTCACCCGCCCCGACCTGTTCGCGCGCTACTACGAGAACCAGTTCCGCCTGCTGCTCGCCAACCACCGCATCGAGCTGGAGATCGGCACCAGCACCCAGCCGATCCCGGTGCACTTCTCCTTCGCCGAGAACGACCACATCGAGGGCACGCTCAGCCCCGATCGCCGCGCGCTGATGCGCGACGTGTTCGACCTGCCCGACCTGGCCGCCATGGACGACGGCATCGCCAACGGCACGCACGTCACGCGGCCCGGCGAGGCGGAGCCGCTGGCGCTGTTCACCGCCTCGCGGGTGGACTACTCGCTGCACCGCCTGCGCCACTACACCGGCACGGCGCCGCACTGGTTCCAGAACTTCGTGCTGTTCACCAACTACCAGTTCTACATCGACGAGTTCGTGCGGCTGGGCCACGAGGCGATGGCCGACGAGGCGAGCGAGTACATCGCCTTCGTGGAGCCGGGCAACGTGGTCACGCGGCGCCACAACCTGAAGCCGGAACAGGCCGGCGCGCTCGCCGACGCGCTGGCCGCGCTGCAGGGCACGCCGCCCGGCCGCCTGCCGCAGATGCCGGCCTACCACCTCGTGCGCGAGGACTGCAGCGGCATCACCATGGTCAACATCGGCGTGGGGCCGGCCAACGCCAAGACCATCACCGACCACATCGCCGTGCTGCGCCCGCACGCCTGGATGATGCTGGGCCACTGCGCCGGGCTGCGCAACACGCAGCAGCTGGGCGACTACGTGCTGGCCCACGCCTACGTGCGCGAGGACCACGTGCTCGACGAGGAGCTGCCGCTGTGGGTGCCGCTGCCCGCGCTGTCGGAGATCCAGCTCGCGCTGGAGCAGGCGGTGGCCGACGTGACCGGCTGCCGCGGCGCCGAGCTGAAGGCCATCATGCGCACCGGCACCGTCGCCAGCACCGACAACCGCAACTGGGAGCTGCTGCCGGGCAACGAGCCGCAGCGCCGCTTCAGCCAGAGCCGCGCGGTGGCGCTGGACATGGAAAGCGCCACCATCGCCGCCAACGGCTTCCGCTTCCGCGTGCCCTACGGCACCTTGCTGTGCGTGTCCGACAAGCCGCTGCACGGCGAGATCAAGCTGCCCGGCATGGCCAACCACTTCTACCGCGAGCGGGTGGAGCAGCACCTGCGCATCGGCATGCGCGCCATCGACATCCTGCGCGCCGAGGGCACCACGCGCCTGCACAGCCGCAAGCTGCGCAGCTTCGCGGAGGTGGCGTTCCAGTAGCGCCGGCGGCCATGCGGCTTCCTGCACGCTGGGCCGCCCTGGCGCTGTCGCTGGCCGCGGCGTCGTGCCCGGCGCAGACCATCCCGTTCATCGACGCGCATGCCCACCTGAACGACGAAGGCCTGCAGCTGGACATGATGGAGCGCTTCGGCGCCGAGCGCGCGGTGGTGTTCTGGGGCGGACGCAGCAGCAACCGGTCGGTGGCCGAGGCGGCGCGCCGGCATCCGCAGCGCTTCATCGCCTTCGCCTCGGTCTCGCCCGAGCGGCAGGCCTACCGCGCGGCCTGGAGCGGGGACGAAGCCGTGGCCTCCGCGCTGCTGGCCGAACTGGACGCGCTGCTGGCCGGCGGCGGCTACCACGGCATCGGCGAGATCAACGCGGTGCATTTCGCCTCGGCCGGCTTCGGCGAGATGGACCACGACCTCGACGGCCCCATGATGAACGGCATCATGGCGCTGGCGCGCAGGCACCGCGTGCCGGTGCTGCTGCACGTCGAATCCACGCGCATGGACGCGCTGTCGCGGCTGCTGGACCGCTTCCCCGACGTGCCGGTGATCTGGGCCCACGGCGGCTACACGCCCCTGATCCTGGCGCGGCGCATGCTCGAGGCGCATCCGCAACTGACCTACGAACTGAGCGCACGCACCTGGCCGCGCCATCCGCGCTCGCCGGAGTTCACGCTGCTGCGCGACGGGCAGCGGGTGTGGCCCGAATGGCTCGCGCTGATCGAGGCCATGCCCGAGCGCTTCGTCGTCGGCACCGACGCCAGCCACCGCAGCCGCGCCAGCGAGGAGATGAAGTTCGCCAGCGTGCAGGACTTCCTGCGCCAGCTCAGCCCCGGGGCGCAGGCGCGGGTCGGGCGCGACAACCTGCTGCGGCTGCTGCGCCTGGACGCGCCCGTGCGCTGATGTCAGCCGCTACGCCGGGCCGAACAGCCCGGGCGCCTCGCGCCGCGCCTTCGGCGTCACGGTGACGGCCCGCCCGTCCAGCTCGCGCCGCAGCCAGCCGCGCCGCAGCGCCAGCTGCAGGCAGGCCGCGCCCAGCGCGCCGCCCAGGTGCGGGCGGCGCTCGCTCCAGTCCAGGCAGGGGCAGGCCAGCCGGCGCCGGCTGCGCAACACGGCGGCCAGGTCCAGGCCCAGTCCTTCGAGTCCGCGCTCGCCGGCTTCGGTGAGCGTGTAGGCGCCGCTGCGCAGGCCCGCCAGCCAGCCCTGCGCATGCAGCCGGTCGTGCAGCGCGACGCCGGCCATGCCCGCCAGGTGGTCATAGCAGGTACGCGCGGCGCGCAGGCGAGCCGGCGTGCTGGGACGGAAGGCCGGGCCGGCGGCGGCGCCGGCCACCACCATCAGGCTTTCCAGCGCGGCGGCCACGTCTTCGTCGGCCAGGCGGAAGTAGCGGTGCCTGCCCTGCGTCCACAGGCTCACCAGGCCCTCGCGCTGCAGCCGCGCCAGATGCGCGCTGGCGGTGGAGGCCGCCACCTCGGCAGCCGCGGCCAGTTCGGTGGCGGTGCGTGCATGCCCGTCCATCAGGCAGCTCAGCATGCGGGCGCGGGCCGGCTCGGCGATCGCGCCGGCGAGGCGGGCCAGCCGCGTGTCGGGGTCGGGCAGGGGCATGTCCATGCGCCGCATGCTACGGCGGCGGCGCGGCCGACGCTTCGATGCCGGGCGAAGCGAGGCCGACCGGGACGGCCGACAGTGGCGCCATGAACGCACCCCACCTGCCGCCGCCGCGCGACGCCGTCGCCGCCGTCTCGCACCCCGATCCGTACCCCTGGTACGCCGCCCTGCGCAACGGGCCGCCGCTGCAGTTCGATGCCGCGCTGGGCCTGTGGGTGGCCGGCCGCGCCGACGTGGTGTGCCGGGCGCTGGCGCATCCCGCGCTGCGCGTGCGCCCGCCCGGTGCGCCGGTGCCGCCCGGCCTGGCGGGCACGCCGGCCGGGGCGCTGTTCGGCCAACTCGTGCGCTGGAACGACGGCGCCGTCCATGCCGAACACAAGCCGGCGCTGCAGGCGCTGCTGTCGGCCTTCGACGCTGCCGCCGTGCGGGCCGCCACGCTGCGCGCCGCACGCCTGCTGGGCCGCCGGCCCCTGGACGAACTCTGCTTCGCGCTGCCCGTGGCGTCGCTCGCCGCGCTGCTGGGCTTCGGCGACGACGCGCTGGAGGCGCTCGTGCACGCCACCCGCCGGCTGGCCGAGGGCCTGTCGCCCGCATCGACGCCCGCGCAATGGGCGGCCGCCGGCGCCGCGGCGCTGGCGCTGCAGGACGCGGCCGGCACGCTGCGCGCGGCGGTGGGCCGGTCGGCGGTCTTCCGCTCGAACCTGGCCGGGCTGCTGGTGCAGGGCTGCGACGCCGGCGCCGCGCTGCTGGGCAACACCCTCGCCGCGCTGGCGCGCCGGCCCGACCTGCACGCCACGCTCGCGGCCGATCCCGGCCGCCTGCCCGGCTTCGTCGCCGAGGTGGCGCGCCACGATGCGCCGGTGCAGAACACGCGCCGCTTCGCCGCCGAGGCGATGGCCTTCGAGGGCGCGCGCCTGGCGCCCGGCGACGGCCTGCTGCTGGTGCTGGCGGCCGCGCAGCACGACCCGGCCCTGCACCCGGCGCCGGGCTGCTTCGACCTCGACCGCGCGGAACGTCGGCTGCTGTGCTTCGGGCACGGCATGCATCGCTGTCCCGGGCAGTCCATCGCCTTGGCGATCGCGGCGACGGCGCTGGAATCGCTACTCACCCGCGCCGGCGAAGGCATGCTGACGCTGCCCGCCGGCCATCGGCCTTCGGCCAACTGCCGCATTCCCTTTTTCGACCAGGAGACCTCCCCATGATGGCCGTGATCTTCGAAGTGCAGCCCGCGCCCGGGCAGCGCCAGGCATATCTCGACACCGCGGCGGCGCTGCGGCCGCAACTGGAACGCATGGACGGCTTCCTCTCCATCGAGCGCTTCCAGAGCCTGAGCGACCCCGACCGCCTGCTGAGCCTGAGCTTCTGGCGCGACGAGGCCGCGCTGGCCGCGTGGCGCCGGCTCGAATCGCACCGCCGCGCCCAGGCGGCCGGCCGCGACCACGTGTTCGCCGGCTACCGGCTGCGGGTGGCGGCGGTGGTGCGCGACTACGGCATGGACGCGCGCAACGAGGCGCCCGAGGACAGCCGCACCGTGCACGGCTGAAGGCGTTCCGCGTCAGGCGATCGCGTCCGCGAAGCGTTCGCGGAAGGCCGCGCAGAAGGCGGGCGTGCCGACGACCGACAGCGTCCAGGTGCGCCGCGGCGCGGGGCCATGCTCGTCGTCCTCCACGTGCAGGTCGGCGTCCCATTCGCCGCCCGCCTCCACCGGCGCGCGCCGGCCGGGGAAGGCAGCCTCGGCCCACGCCAGCACCTGGCCGATCTCGGCCTCCACGGCAGCGGCACGCACCGGGGCGACGCTGGCCATGGCCTCGAACAGGCCGACGCCGTCGTCGCCCTCGCTGTGGTCGAAGAGCAGGTAGTCCATGCTGGCGGGCGATTGTCCTTCGGCGCACGGCCGGCGAAACACAGTGTTCGCCGGGGCGGCGCCGGCGCCGCGGCGGCCTTTGCCACAATGCCGCGGTGCCCTCCGCCCCGCTCCTCCAGGCCCGCCACCTCTTCAAGCGCTACGGCGACACCACGGTGGTGGACGACCTCTCCTTCGAGATCGCACCCGGCGAATGCCTGGGCGTGATCGGCCCCAACGGCGCCGGCAAGACCACCACCATCCGCATGTGCCTGGGCCTGACGGCGCCGGACGCGGGCGAGATCGTGGCGATGGACGGCCTGGCCATGCCGCGCGACGCGCGGGCGATCAAGGCGCAGCTCGGCGTGGTCAGCCAGTTCGACTCGCTCGACCCGGACTTCAGCTGCGCCGAGAATCTGGTGGTCTACGCGCGCTACTTCGGCTTCTCGCGCCGCGCCTTCGCGCCGAAGGTGCCGCAGCTGCTGGACTTCGCGGCGCTCTCGCACAAGGCCGACGCCAAGCCGGGCGAGCTCTCCGGGGGCATGCGCCGGCGCCTGTCGCTGGCGCGCGCTCTGGTCAACGACCCGAAGCTGCTGCTGCTGGACGAGCCCACCACCGGCCTCGACCCGCAGGCGCGCCACCTGATGTGGGAGCGCCTGCAGACGCTGCTGCAGCAGGGCAAGTCGATCCTGCTGACCACGCACTTCATGGACGAGGCCGAGCGCCTGTGCTCGCGCCTGCTGGTGATCGACCACGGCCGCAAGATCGCCGAGGGCCGTCCGCGCGAGCTGATCGCCGAACACCTGGAGCCCGACGTGGTGGAGGTGTACGGCAACGGGGCGCTGGCTTTGGCCGCGTCGCCGCTGCGCCAGTTCGCCGCACGGGTGGAGGTGAGCGGCGAGACCGTCTTCTTCTACACGCAGGACGCGCGCCGCCTGCTCGACGCGCTGGCCGCGCACGGCGGCCTGCGCATCTTCCACCGCCCGGCCAACCTGGAAGACCTGTTCCTCAAGCTCACCGGAAGGCAGATCCGTGAAGACGGCTGATCCCTCGCCCTGGCGCCCGCCCGCCATCACCGCCCGCTGGTGGCCGGTGTTCCTGCGCAACCTGCTGGTGTGGCGCAAGCTGGCGCTGCCCAGCCTGATCGGCAACATCGCCGAGCCGCTGATCTGGCTCGTGGCCTTCGGCTACGGCATGGGCGCGCTGGTGGGGCAGGTGCAGGTGGACGGGCGGGCGGTGCCCTACATCCTGTTCCTGGCCAGCGGCTCGATCTGCATGAGCGCGATGAACGCGGCCAGCTTCGAGGCGCTGTACTCGGCCTTCTCGCGCATGCATGTGCAGAAGACCTGGGACGGCATCATGAACGCGCCGGTGGGCCTGGACGACGTGGTCTTCGCCGAGATGGCATGGGCCGCCTTCAAGTCGCTGTTCACCGTCACCGCCATCCTGCTGGTGATGCTGGGGCTGGGCATCAGCCACAGCCCCAAGCTGCTGGCGGCCTGGTTCATCCTGGCCGGCTGCGGCATCGTGTTCTCCAGCATCGCGCTGATCTTCAACGCGCTGGCGAAGAGCTACGACTTCTTCACCTACTACTTCACGCTGTTCATGACGCCGATGATGTTCCTGTCGGGCGTGTTCTTCCCGCTGGAGCAGCTGCCCGACGCGGTGCAGGCGGTGGCGCGCTGGCTGCCGCTGGCCAACGCGGTGGCGCTGGTGCGGCCGCTGTTCATGGACCAGTGGCCCGCCGCCTGGCTGCAGCCGGCGCTGACGCTGGCGGCCTATGCGGTGGCCGCCTTCTGGGCGGCGCTGGCGCTCACCCGGCGGCGCTTCGCCGCCTGACGAACGGTCGGGCGGCCGGGTCGGCCGGCGGGCGAAACGTAGACAATGGCATTAACAACAAGAACGCCCGCCGCTGTCCGCCCACCCCGTCATGAAGCACATCCTCCGCTCCTGGACTTTCTGGATCCGGCTCGAACTGGGCGATGAATGCCGCGAGTACCTGGACCGGATCACGCTGCCCCGGCTGCGCGGGGCGCCCGGCAACCTCTATGCCACCGCCCTGTTCCGCGGCCTGCCGGACGGCACGCTCGAGGTGGTGGTCGCCTCGGTGTGGGAGAACCTGGAGAGCATCCGCGGCCACGCCGGGGAAGACCTGCTCCAGCCCTCGGTGGAGCCGGAGGTGCGCGCCAAGATGGTGGACCGCGACATCGTGGTGCGGCACGCGCTCATCGACCCGATCGACCCTGCCGCCGGCGTCCCCCCCGAAACGCTGAGGGGTGGGCTCAGCCCGCTGCCCGCGGCCTGACGCGCGAGGCCGCCTCCCGGGCGTGGCGGCGCGCTGTCTCCACATCGTCCGCGTGCGCCAGCGCCACGCCCATGCGGCGCCGGGCGAAGCTCTCCGGCTTGCCGAACAGGCGCAGGTCGGCGCCGGGCACGGCCAGCGCCTCGTCCACGCCGTCGAACACGATGCCCACCGCATCGACGCCGCCGTAGATCACGGCGCTGGCACCGGGGCTCTTCAGCGCGGTGTCCACCGGCAGGCCGAGGATGGCGCGCGCATGCAGCTCGAACTCGCTCTGCCACTGCGTGGCCAGCGTCACCAGGCCGGTGTCGTGCGGTCGCGGGCTCACCTCGCTGAACCACACCTGCTCGCCCTTGACGAACAGTTCCACCCCGAAGATGCCGAGCCCGCCCAGGTCGGCCGTCACCTGCCCGGCGATCTCCTGCGCGCGCGCCAGCGCCGCCGGGTGCATGGGGTGCGGCTGCCAGCTTTCCACGTAGTCGCCGTGGGCCTGCAAGTGCCCGATGGGCTCGCAGAAGCGGGTCTGCACGGCGCCGCCCTCGCCGCGGGCCCGCACCGTCAGCAGCGTGATCTCGTAGTCGAAGTCGATGAAGCCCTCGACGATGACGCGGCCGGTGCTCACCCGGCCGCCGGCCATGGCGTAGTCCCAGGCCCGGCGCACGTCCTGCGGGCCGTCGATGCGGCTCTGGCCCTTGCCCGAACTGCTCATCACGGGCTTGACGATGCAGGGGTAGCCGATGCCCTCGTCGATGGCGGCCTGCAGCTCCCCCAGCGAGTCGCAGAAGCGGTAGGGGCTGGTCGGCAGGCCCAGCGTCTCGGCGGCCAGGCGGCGGATGCCCTCGCGGTCCATGGTGAGGCGGGCGGCGCGGGCGGTGGGGATCACCTTCACCGTGCCGGCCGCCTCCAGCGCCTCCAGCACCGGCGTGGCGATGGCCTCGATCTCGGGCACCACCAGGTCGGGCTTCTCCTGCTCGATCAGCGCCTTGAGCTGCGCCGGGTCGCTCATGACGATGGTGCGCGCATGGTGCGCCACCTGCTGGCCGGGTGCGTTCTCGTAGCGGTCGACGGCGATGGTCTCCACGCCCAGGCGCTGCAGGGCGATGAGCACCTCCTTGCCGAGTTCGCCGGAGCCCAGCAGCATCACGCGGGTGGCCTGGGGGGAAAGGGGGGTGCCGAGACGGGTCATGGCGGACAGGTGCGAAGTGGAAACGGGACGACCCCGCACTGTAAGGCCGCCGCCGGCAGCCACTTGGCACAAGCCCGCCCGCCCCGCGCCGCCTAGAGTGGACGGCCCCCGCCCGCCACGCCCCCGCAGCAGGAGACCGCGACGATGCACTACACGCACGAGCACCGGCAGATGCAGCAGACGCTGCGCCGCTACATCGACGAGCACATCAACCCGCGCGTGGACGAGTGGGAAGCGGCCGAGATCGCGCCGCTGCACGAGATCTTCAAGGGCCTGGGCGCGCTGGGCCTGCTGGGCCTGAACAAGCCCGAGGCCTACGGCGGCGCCGGGCTCGACTATTCCTGGGCCATGGCGATGGCCGAGACGCTGGGCCACGTGAGCTGCGGCGGCATCCCGATGGCGATCGGCGTGCAGACCGACATGTGCACGCCGGCGCTGGCGCGCTTCGGCAGCGACGAGCTCAGGCGCGAGTTCCTGGCGCCGGCCATCGCGGGCGAGCAGGTGGGCTGCATCGGCGTGAGCGAGCCCGTCGCGGGCAGCGACGTGGCCGGCATCCGGAGCGTGGCGCGCAAGGACGGCGGCGACTACGTCATCAGCGGCCAGAAGATGTGGATCACCAACAGCCTGCAGGCCGACTGGATGTGCATGCTGGTCAACACCGGCGACGGGCCGGCACACAGGAACAAGTCGCTGGTCATGGTGCCGATGGACCGGCCCGGCATCGAGAAGGCCGGGAAGATCCGCAAGATCGGCATGCACAGCAGCGACACCGGCCTCATCCACTTCGACGAGGTGCGCGTGCCGCAGCGCTATCGCATCGGCGAGGAGGGCCAGGGCTTCGTCTACCAGATGCAGCAGTTCCAGGAGGAGCGGCTGTGGTGCGCCGCCAGCGCGCTGGTGCCGATGGAGGACTGCATCGCCCAGACCATCGGCTGGGCGCAGGAGCGGCGCCTGTTCGGCGCCACGCTGGCCGACCAGCAGTGGGTGCAATTCAAGCTGGCCGAGCTGCAGACCGAGGTGGAGGCGCTGCGCGCCCTGACCTACCGCGCCTGCGACCTGTACCTGGCGGGGCAGGACGTGCTGCAGCTCGCCTCCATGGCGAAACTCAAGGCCGGCCGCCTCACGCGCGAGGTGGCCGACACCTGCCTGCAGTTCTGGGGCGGCATGGGCTTCACGCTGGAGAACCGCGTCTCGCGCCTGTACCGCGACGGCCGCCTGGCCTCCATCGGCGGCGGCGCCGACGAGGTGATGCTGGGCATCCTGGCGAAGACGATGGGGATCGCGAAGCGGCCGCCCCGCTAGCGCGGCCGGCGCCGCGATGCCAGGCGTTCGCCGACCTGCCTGACGGCCTCGGCGAAGGCCCGCAGCACCGCGGGCGGGTCGGCGCGCCCGCTGCGCGTGTACAGGCCGAAGGACGGCAGGCCCATGACCGGCGCAACCGACACCCGGCGCACGCCGCCGCGGGCGATCTCGTCGATGGCCTGCTCCAGCCGCACCGCGCACAGCAGCGACGGGTCCATGCGCAGCACGGCGCCGATCGTCACCGACGACATCACCTCGACCACCGGCTCCGGCGGCGTCGCGCCGTCGTTCAGGAAGGCCGTCATGAAGGCCTGGCGCACCAGCGTCTCCTTCGGCGGCACCACCCAGGGCGCGCCACGCAGGTCGGCCCAGCGCAGGCCGCGGCGGGCGGCCTGCCGGTTCGAGGCCGCCGCCATCACGCACAGCTCGTCGCCCAGGAGGACTTCCGGGCGCAGCAGCGGGAGCATGTCGCCCGACAGCAGCTCGGGGGTGACGGCGGCGAACACACAGTCCAGCTCGCCGTCGAGCAGGCGCCGGAAGAGTTCGTGGACGCGGCCTTCCCGCACGTGCACCGCGGCGCCCGGCAGGCGCTCGCGCAGCCGGATGATGGCGGCCGGCACCGTGGCGGTGACGGACGGCGCGCCCACGCGCAGCACGGCGGCCACGCCGTCGCGCAGGGCGTCGACGTCCTCCGTCGCGCGCACCAGCTCGTGCAGCACCGCCCGGGCGCGGTAGACCGCGGCCCTGCCCAGGGCGTTGGCGTGGATGCCCTGGTGGCCGCGCTCGAACAGCCTTTCGCCGAAGCAGCCCTCGATCTCCCCCAGCATCTTGCTGATGGCCGGCTGGCTCAGGTGCAGCCGCGCGGCCGCGCCGCGCATCGTCGGCGTGTCCGCGAGCGCGACCAGCAGCTCCAGGTGCCTCAGCCGCAGCTTGCGCACGAGGCGGTCGGTCTTGGCGTCCATGTCGAATCCCCCCGCGATACAGGCGATCACCAATTGTGATCGACACCTCACGAATATCGAATTTTCAAGAATCGCCGGCGGGGATAAGGTCGCCGGCAATGGATACGGAACAACAGCAGGAGACGCCCCGGCCCGCCGCGCCGCTGCAGGGCGTGCGCGTCATCGACCTGGGCCAGTACATCGCCGGCCCCGGCGCCGCCATGGTGCTGGCGGAACTCGGCGCCAGCGTGATCAAGATCGAGCCGCCGGGCGGCGACCAGGCGCGGCACATCGGCCGCTACGGCGAGTCGATGCTGCGGGCCTACAGCCGCGGCAAGCAATCCATCGCGCTGGACCTCAAGAGCGAGGCCGGCCGCGAGGTCGCCTGGCGCCTGATCGCGCACAGCGACGTCGTCGTCCAGAACCTGCGCCCCGGCGCGGTGGAATCGCTGGGGCTGGGCCCCGCCGCCGTGCGCGGGCGCTTCCCGCGGGTGGTCTACCTGTCGATCTCCGGCTTCGGCGACCGCGGCCCCTCGCGCGAGCGCCCCGGCTACGACATCGCGGCGCAGGCGGAAAGCGGCCTGATGTCGGTCACCGGCGAACCCGACCGCCTGCCGCAGAAGGTGGGCGTGCCGGTGATCGACGCGGCCGCGGCGCACCTGGGCGCCCAAGCGGTGCTGGCCGCGCTCTACGGCCGCGAGAAGACCGGTACCGGCGAGACGCTACACACCTCGCTGCTGGAGGTGGCGATGCACCTGCAGGCCACCACCTGGTGCGACTACCTGGGCGGCGCGCCGGAGCCCACGCGCATCGGCGACGGGCAGCCGCACAACGCGCCCGCCGCCGAGGTGGTGCCGACGCGCGACGGCCACATCGTGCTGTCGGCCTACGCGGACGAGCACTGGGCCCGCTTCTGCCGCGTGATGGGGCGCGAGGCGCTGGCGACGGACGAGCGCTTTCGCACCAACGCCCTGCGCGTGCAGCACCGCGACGCGCTGCGGGCGGTGCTGCGCGAATGCCTCTCGGCACTCACGAGCGACGAATGCGTGGCCCTGCTCGGCCGCCACCAGATCGTCGCGGGCGCCGTGCGCAGCTACCGGCAGGCGCTGCACAGCCCCGACGTGCAGGCCAGCGGCATGCTGGTCGACGCGGTGGCCGCCGACGGCAGCCGCTACCAGGCGCTGGCCCTGCCCTACCGCCTGGGCGAATCGCCGCGCGCCACGCCGCCCGCGGCGCCCGCCTGCGGCGCCGACACCGCCCGCGTGCTGGCCGAGGCCGGCTACGGCGAGGACGAGATCGCCGCACTGCGCCGCGCCGGCGCCGTGGCCTGAACGACGAAAGCCAGCATGCCTGCCGAGACGCTCTTTGCCCCGACCGCCGCCGAGCAGGCGGTGATCCAGACCCTGCCGCTCTTCGAGATGATGCGCATGCGCGCGGCCACCACCGCGCGCCGCCATCCCGTCCTGGGCTTCGCCTCTCAGGACCGCGGCGCGACGCTGCGCTGGGTCAACCAGTTCACCCACACGCACCGCCGGCTCGGCCCCGAGGACCGCGAGGTCGTCAGCCCGAACAACGACACCGTCTACAGCAACGCCTGGCTGGACCTGTCCGAGGGGCCGGTCGTGATCGACACGCCCGACATGGGCGAGCGCTACTGGACGCTGGGCCTGCTGGACGCCTGGACCAACCCCTTCGCCTACGTGGGCCGCCGGACGACCGGCAGCCGCGCCCAGCGCACGCTGGTGCACGGCCCGTCGTGGCGCGGCACGGTCCCCGAAGGCATCACGCAGACCATCGCCGCGCCGGGCGACGACGTGTGGATCATCGGCCGCATCCTGGTGGACGACGACGGGCCCGATGCGCAGCAGGTGCGCGGCCTGCAGTCCGCGATGCGGCTCGTGCGCCCGGACGGCAGCGACGCGGCGATGCGCGTGGACACCTGGATCGACGGCCGCGACACGCGCGTCCCGTCGCCGGCGCCCTACCGCTCGATCGTCGACGCGGCGCTGCGGCGCAACCCGCCGCCGCCGGAGGAGCCGCTGTCCTGGCCGCCCGCACCCGACGCCCTCGCCCGCGCGCTGCCCGCCGTCTACGACCGGCTGCGCACGGGCGGCCAGCCGCACGACCTGGGCGGCGGCTGGGCCATCCCGGTGGTGGTGCGCACCCACTGGGGCGGCGACCACCTGACGCGCGCCCGCATCGCCCGCAACTTCATCGGCGCCCTCGGCATCGACGAGGCGATGTACCCCACCGCCGAGGTGGACGCCCATGGCGCGCCGCTCGACGGCGCGCGGCGCTACGAGCTGCGCTTCGCGCCGGGCGCGGGCCCGAAGGTGGGCGCCTTCTGGTCGCTCACCATGTACCGGCGCAGCGACTGCCTCTTCGTCGCCAACCCCATCCACCGCTACTCGATCGGCGACCGCACGCCGGGGCTGTGCCACGACGCGGACGGCAGCCTCGCGATCCGGCTGCAGGCCGACGACCCCGGGCCGGGCTTCAACTGGCTGCCTGCCCCGCAGGGCGAGCCGTTCTACGTCGTGCTGCGGCTCTACCAGCCCCATGCCGACCACCTGGAGCGGCGCTTCGCCTATCCGCCCATCCGGCCGCTCTGACACCCGCACCCCAAATCGAACGGAGACACACCATGACACTGAACCGCCGCCGCCTTCTCACCACCACCGCCGCCGCGCTGGCGCTCCCGTGGGCCGCTGCCGCCCGGGCCCAGGCCTGGCCCGCACGGCCGATCCGCCTGGTCTCGCCCTACGGCGCCGGCGGCTCCAACGACATCCTGACGCGCGTGCTCGGCGACTTCCTGTCGCGCCGGCTCGGGCAGAGCGTCGTGGTGGAGAACAAGGCCGGCGCGGGCACGCGCATCGCCAACGAGTACGTCGCCAAGGCGCCGGCGGACGGCTACACGCTGCTGCACGCCGCGGCGCCCATCGCCATCGGCGAGGCGCTCTACAAGGACCTGCCCTACGACGTGCACAAGAGCTTCACCGCCATCGGCAGCACCGCCATCGCGCCGCTGTTCCTCGTCGTCAACGCCGAGGCGCCCTACAGGACGCTCGCCGAATTCCTCAAGCACGCGAAGGCCGACCCCAAGGGCGCGACCTTCGGCTCCCCGGGGCCCGGCTCGGCGCCGCACCTGACGGCCGAACTGCTGCTGCGCAGCTCCGGCACGCCGGGCATCGTCGTCCAGTACCGCGGCGACGCGGCGGCCTATACCGAGCTGCTGGCAGGCCGCATCGACGCCACGCTGACCGCGATCTCGACCGCCGTGCCGCACATCCAGGCCGGCAAGCTGCGCGTGCTGGGCGTCGCCAACGAGGCGCGCACGCCGCTCTATCCGCAGGCGCCGACGCTGCGCGAGCAGGGGCTGCCCACCGTCGTCGGCTACGGCTGGTACGGCATGCTCGCGCCGGCCGGCACGCCCGCCGCCGTCGCCGAGCGCCTGAACGCCGAGATCCGCGCCGCCGTGGCCGATCCCGAGGTCCGCCGCAAGGCGGAGGCCGCGGGCCTGGAGCTGCGCGGCGGACAGCCCGCCGAGTTCAGCGCCTTCATCGCCGCCGAGACGCGCAAGTGGGCGCAGATCATCAAGGCGGCCAACATCACGGCGGAATAGGGAAGAGGCGCCGCGGCGCCATCGGCTATCGTTCGCTGCGCCCTCCCTGCGCAGCCCCATGAACCCCGACGACCTCCAGCGCCTCGCCACCCTCCCGATGCCCTTCGGCAAGCACAAGGGCACGCTGATCGCCGACCTGCCGGGCAACTACCTGGCCTGGTTCGCGCGCGAGGGATTTCCGAAAGGGGAGATCGGCCGGCTGCTCGCGCTGATGCACGAGATCGACCACAACGGGCTGCGGCCGCTGCTGCAGCCGCTGCGGCCGGACCGCGGGAGCGGCCGGCCGTAACGCCGCGTCAATGGGTCGCGATACTGCGCGACACCGGGACCGGCCGCGTCATCATGACACCGGAGGCCGCGGAGCAGGCCATGCGCGAACACCCGCGGAACTGGCTTGGCCAGGCCGCTGG